>CALLKA010000172.1 GCA_938008665.1 uncultured Bacteroidota bacterium | reverse complement strand
TTCATACTCTTTTTTTTTATTGTAATAATTTTTCATTGTTAAAATGGATAATTTATTTATTATCAGCGCCTGCATCATATACAAATAATACACTTACGGCAGCGCAAATCAATAAAAATCCAGCCAACACAATTGCATATATAGATTGCCCATTGTAAAAATGTTTCACTATAAAGCCACCAAATATTCCATTCACAATTTGCGGCAGGGTTATAAAGAAATTAAATATACCCATATAAATACCTAATTTACCAGCTGGGATGGATCCAGATAATATCACATAGGGCATGGCTAAAATACTTGCCCATGCCAATCCTACACCAATCATGGAATAGGTTAACATGGCAGGATCTTTGATAAAATAAATGGACAACAAACCAAGCCCTCCTGCCATTAATGAAAATGCATGCGTTCCTTTGCGTCCTAAAAATTTAGCAAGCAATGGCAAACAAAGTGCATAAACAGCGGCAACTAAATTATATACACCAAATGCAGAGCTCACTACATTACCTGCCGTATTATATTCAATTGATTTTGAATACTCCCCTGTCAATCCGTACACATGCGTAGCCACTGCATCCGTCGTAAAAACCCACATACTAAACAGTGCGAACCAAGAAAAAAATTGAACCAACCCTAATTGCTTCATCGTGCGCGGCATATTTTTAAAATCAGTAAAAATATTCAACAGACTACTTTTCTCTTTTATATCCGTATCCGCTTGACCATGATACTGTGCATATTGCTCAGGCGGATATTCTTTGGAAAAAAATACAGTCACTAAGATGGCAGCCATAAAAACAACTGCACCGATATAAAAAGAATAACGAATATTGTCAGCAACGCCCGTTACGCCAGCTTCCTGTGAAAATCCTACCTGTGCTAATATCGAAGGTAATGCTGAACCTACAACAGCACCTATGCCAATTAAAAATGTTTGTATAGCGAAACCGGATGTGCGTTGGCTTTCAGGTAAATTATCCGCTACCAAAGCCCTAAATGGTTCCATGGATACATTAAATGAAGCATCCATAATCATGACCATCCCTGCACCCATCCATAACACTGGTAATACCGAAGTAAGTAAGCTAGAATTGGGCAGTAACACTAATGCAATGGAGGATAAAATTGCACCCACTAAAAAATAGGGTTTTCTTCTTCCAAACTTATTCCATGTCCGATCACTATAATGTCCGATGATAGGTTGTACAATCATCCCAACCAGTGGCGCAACAATCCAAAACATGGGCAACTGTTCAACATCAGCACCAAATGACCTTAAAATTCTGGACGTATTTCCATTTTGTAAAGCAAATCCAAATTGAATTCCTAAAAACCCAAAACTCATAAAAATGATTTGCAGGACCGACATCTTGGGCTTCGGCAATAAATTAGTTGGAGACATAGCGAATCGTTTAAAGTGTAAAAATTACACTACAAAATACAAAAAATAATGATTGAAAAGCCCCCTTTTTTATATGACAAACCCATTGGGGATAACTGCACCCTTTTTTATAACCACGATGCCATCCTTCACGGTATATAATGGGTGGTCAATTTTCTCTAGATGTGGGCCTCCTTTAATTTGTACATCGTTACCAATAGAACAATTTTTATCAACGATGGCATCTTCAATCACACATCGCTCCCCAATACCCAAAACGGGTTGCCCCTTTTCAGTTTTTTGATTGATCTGGTTAATGGTTTCATAATAATCACAACCCATGATGTAGGAATTTTTAATCACAGTGTCCTTTCCAATTCTTGAGCGAATTCCAATCACTGATTTAGTGATGGATGCCGCATGTATAATGGATCCTTCTGCAACAATTGCATTTTGAATTTGCGTACCACTAATTTTTGCGGGTGGCAACATTCTTGATCTTGTATAAACGGTTTGTGCGCTGTCAAATAAATTAAACTGCGGTATTTCGTCTGTCAATGAAATATTTGCTTCAAAGAAAGAATAAATATTTCCAATATCTGTCCAATAACCTTCATGCTGATAGCTTAATACTTTATAATTAGAAATAGAATCCGGAATTATCTCCTTCCCGAAATCCGTCGCATTGGGATGCACTTCATTTAAAAATTCATATAAAATTTCTTTATTAAAAACATAGATACCCATGGAGGCCAAATAATTTCTACCTTGTGATTGCATCAATGCACCCGTATCACTTACCCATTCGGATAAAATTTCCTTTTTTGGTTTTTCTACAAAGGAGGTAATCACTTGTGCTTCGTTTGACTTTAATATTCCAAACTCTGGGGCTTCTCTTTCCGTCACTGGAATGGTTGCAATGGTTAATGCAGCACCACTATTTTTATGCGCTTCAATCATTTCATTAAAATCCATTTGATATAATTGATCCCCACTTAAAATTAAAACATATTCAAAATCCATTTTTGCTAAATGTCGCAAGGATTGTCGGACCGCATCTGCAGTACCTTGGAACCATCCTGGATTGTCTGGCGTTTGCTCGGCAGCTAAAATATCAACAAAGCCTGAACTAAACGCACTAAAATGATACGTGTTTTTAATATGCTGATTTAAGGAAGCAGAATTAAATTGTGTTAAAACAAAAATTCGATTCAAATTACTATTGATACAATTACTAATCGGGATATCTACCAAACGGTATTTCCCTCCAATGGGTACGGCCGGCTTTGATCTACTTGCAGTTAATGGATATAACCTTGAACCTGCACCACCTCCCAAAATAATAGCGACAGTTTGTTTTGCAAATACAGCCATAACGAATAGTTTAAATTTTAATAATTGAACTTATCAAGATGCATACATTTTTTTATAAGCAAGCACCACCGATTCCCAACTATGATCTATCTCCATACATTGTTTTATCAATTTAGTCATTTTTGCTTTATCCTCATATAATTCAATGGCTCTTTCTACAGAATGAACAATATCTGCTTCATCTGCATGTAAGAATTTAATTCCAAAACCTTCAGGATCGCCCATATCAATAACCGTATCATGCAATCCACCAGTATCTCTTACCATGGGAATGGTACCATAACGCAATGCATACATTTGGTTCAAACCACAAGGCTCCACCCGACTAGGCATTAATAAAAAATCAGCACTTGCATAAGCATCATGACCGATAGCTTCATCATACCCTATCCAGCAATTATAATTTTCAGGATATAATTGTTTTAAATAATTTAATGCAGATTCTACAGCAGTATCCCCTGCACCAATAACAAAAAAGTTAGCGCCCCCATTTGTTTTATCTAAAGCATGTTGAATAGCCCCGGGCAATACATCCGCAGCTTTTTCGCCCACCAGCCTTCCAATAAATACAATGAGTGGTTTACGCATGTCTAAATTATATTTTGAACAAAGCGCTTCTTTGTTTTTTTGTTTTCCTAACAATACGGTTTGCTTATTATAATGGTACTGTATCATTGGATCAGTAGAAGGATCCCAAAATTCAGTATCAATTCCGTTTAAAATCCCCGAACATTTGGCTTGCTCTTTTTCAAATAATGATTCTAAACCTGCGGATTGGTATTTTAATTGCGCCATATAAGTTTCACTTACCGTGGTTACTTTATCTGCACATTTAATCCCAGTAGCTAATGAATTTACATGTCCATCCCATTCCAATAATCCTTGTTGCCAAGAGTCCCAAGTTGGAAGCAAACTACTTTTCTCCCAACCCATCGCACCTTGGTATTGTGCATTGTGTATAGTAAATACCGTTTTTATTGATTTTAGTTTTTGATAATCATTACTATGACGCATCATGAATGGCAGCAGCCCCGCTTGATGATCATGACAGTGTAACACATCGGGTAAAATCGTCCAATGTGATAACCAATTTAAAACAGAAACTTGAAATGCTAAAAAACGACTAATATCATCATCGTAACCATAAATTTTAGGTCGATCTAGAACACCATTAATATCTACCAAAAACAAGGAATACCCTAATTTGCCTGTTTGTTCCTTTATAATTGTGTAATCAAAATGCCAATCACCTAAATTCATTTTTCCTTTAAAAATGGTGTCCCAAGTATTGCTTTTTAAAAAAGGGGTATCATACATAGGCATGACGACCATGGCGTCATCGCCCATTTTTTTTTGATACTTAGGCAAAGCTCCTACTACATCTCCCAATCCACCTGCCTTTGCCATTGGATAACACTCTGCGCTTACATGTAAAACTATCATTTATGAAAGTTCATTTAATTTTAAATTTACTAAAAATATCATTGAATATCAATAAAATATTTAATGATTGATTTGACCCAAAATGAACATTTAATTATTATTTTAAGTATTTTACACAATCGAAAAACGATAACCGAATAAACTAACGAATTTTATGAGCCAAACCAAACAACCAACCAACACAGGTGCATTAAGTACCCTTGTACTTGTATTCTTCTTTTGGGGATTTATTGCCGCCTCCAATAGTATTTTTATCCCATTTTGTAAAACCCATTTCAACTTAAGTCAATTTGAGTCTCAATTGATTGGTTCTGCGTTTTATGGTGCTTACTTTATTGGGTCTTTAATTTTATTCTTATGCTCTAACTTAATTGGGTATGATATTTTAAATAAGATTGGATATAAGAAAGGGATTATCTATGGTTTGTGGATTTCAGTCGTTGGGGCATTGCTTATTATACCTGCAGCGAATGCAAATTCATTCCCGGCAATTTTAGCTGCATTTTTTGTGGTGGCATTAGGCTTTTCATTACAACAAACAGCGGCACAACCTTTTGCTATATTATTAGGCGACCCTGCTACTGGTTCACACCGATTAAATTTAGGTGGCAGCTTAAATAGTATTGGAACGACGATTGGACCATTGATTGTAAGCTTTTTCTTATTTGGTAGTCCTGCGGCAAAAAACAGCGTTGTGACTGTTACCAATATCAACTTGCTATACATAATTGTAGCAGGGGTATTTGCTGCGGTAGCAATATTTTTTAGTTTATCTAAAAAATTACCTGATGGAAAAAATGATGAAAAGTTTGAAACTGCAAACAAAGCAGCTGGTTCATTATTAATTATGACTTTATTAATTGGTGCTATAATAGTTGTAGGTCAATTAACAGAAGTACCAAAGTTGAACTTATTAATCATGACACTTGTTTCCGTTGTGGTTGTATTATTTTACTCAAATAAAAGTGCCATCAAAAATGATGCTGGATGGTTAAGAAAAATACGCTCAGTTTAACAGAGCAGATTAATCTTCTATTAGCAGTAATTAATATTTCACCTTATATAAAGAGGAAAACTTACATGGCTACTTATAACGTTACTTTGAAAATGCCTGATGGCGAACAAACCATCGAAGTACCTGATGATGAGTACATTCTTGACGTTGCTGAAGAGCAGGGTTTAGATTTGCCTTACTCTTGTCGCGCTGGTGCTTGTTCTACCTGTGCGGGCAAAATTGAATCTGGTACTGTAGATCAATCTGATCAGTCTTTTCTTGATGACGATCAAATCGAAGCTGGATACGTTCTTACTTGTGTTGCTTATCCTAGCTCTGATTGTACGATCACTACTCATCAAGAAGAAGAGCTTTACTAGAAAACTAAAGCTTTTTTTTAGGCGTTCTATGATTAGAACGTCTTTTCCCATTTTAGTTTATTTGCTGGGGAATATCTAACTTATAACATTGCATCTGCGGAAAATCTCTTTTAATCAAA
>CALLKA010000171.1 GCA_938008665.1 uncultured Bacteroidota bacterium | reverse complement strand
ACAATCAATTTGATGGTGAATATTTATTGCCCGAATTGAAACACATGGATTTTATCTGGTGGATAAGAGGAGAGTGGATTGAAGATGAAAAAGTAAATGACATCTTACAAACCATTCGTAATATTAAAGGCGTGCAATTAGTTGCAGAGCTAACTCCCGAACAAATTAAAAACAAGGGTCACCTTATTTTTGAATAGTTATTCTCTTTTCTTGATTTGTAGTACAATGTCCAATTGGTTCCACCAATTCAATTCCAGCTTCTTTCAAAATAGTTTGTACTTCTTGCACTGCATCAGGAGCAACTGCAATTAGTAAACCTCCATTGGTTTGAGGATCGGGTAATAATTGAAATGCCTCCATTACATTTACTCCAGTTTCAAATTTCACTTCTTTACTATAGGCGTTCCAGTTTCTTGAAGTGGCGTCTGGTATTGCTTTTTGTGCAATATAAGTTCTAGCTTCTTCTAGAATTGGGATTTTTTCATAGCTGATACATGCTTGTAATTCACTTCCTTCCATCATTTCATGTAAATGCCCTAATAATCCAAATCCAGTTACATCTGTCATAGCATGTACCCCTTCTATTTTTCCTAATAGCTCTCCAACTTTATTGATGGTAGTTAATTGATTCAATAGTTTAGTTAAATCTTGTTCGGTGATTAATTCTTTTTTTTGCGCAGTAGCTAAAATACCCACACCAATTGGTTTTGTTAACAACAACAAATCTCCTTCTTTTGCTGTATCATTTCTTTTTAAGTTTTGAATGGAAACAATACCATTTACTACTAATCCAAAAATTGGATCCTGACTTTCGATACTATGTCCGCCTGCAATGACAATACCAGCTTTCGCACAGGTCTTGCGTGCACCCTCCATTACTTGTGTCGCAACACTTGCAGGAAGTGTGCCCAATGGCCATCCTAAAACGGCTAATGCAAAAATAGGTTTCCCTCCCATCGCATACACATCACTGATTGCATTGGCTGCTGCGATTTCCCCAAACGAAAATGCGTCATCCACAATAGGCATAAAAAAATCTGTAGTAGAAATGATGGCATTTTTTTCATCTATCTGATAAACAGCTGCATCGTCTCTACTATCGTTACCTACCAATAATTGTGATACTTCTTTTCCAACTTGATGACTTGCTAAAATTTCCGAGAGTGCAATAGGGGCCAATTTACAACCGCATCCTCCTCCCTTTGTGTATTGTGTTAATTTGATGTCCATAATGGTTTCATGTTTTCTATTGTCGCTTCCTCACCAACCTGTATCCAATCTTGTATACTTATTGTTAATGCTTCGCTTAATTCGGTCTGCAATCTAGCAATTTCCCATTGCCTTCCAGTGATTTGTCTTAAGGAAACTGGATTGGGTGCATCTGGACTAAAACTGGTTTGATTGATATTGAATCCAATACCTATTACCGCCCAAGTCCATTCTGTTCCTCTAAGGCTGTTTTCTATTAATATTCCCCCTGCCTTTCTGTCACGCCAGTAAATATCATTCGGCAATTTTATAAGGGTTTCGTCTCCAGCATATGCTCCAAAAAAGGCTTTTGCCCCGATGGCCACTGCCGCAGAAAGGCCTTTTTGGTCTTCCGGTCCCCAGTTTTTATTTGGATTTAAGCTTTTTAGCTCCAAAACATAGCTACAAAGTAGGTTTTGTCCCTTTTCACTCTCCCAAACCCTCCCATGTTGTCCCTTCCCATGGGTTTGAAAAGGGGTATTATAACAACTGCCAGATATGGCTTTCCCCGCTTTGATTTGCTCCATGGCATAGATATTGGTACTATCTATTGAAGGCAGTTCGATGAGCGGCGCTCCTAATGTGATAATTGGTGTGGCAGGTAACAAAGAATTGCTATTTTTGTAAAGTTAGGCATTCAACATTTAAATTATTAGAACTATTGGAACCTCTTTCTTCTTTAAAAGATCGTAAAAAATCTCCGACTCAATTAACACGCAGTAGTAAAATTTTCAAAACCATTATCGCGGCTATCCAAGATAAAAAAGGCGAGCATATTATCAGTTTAGACCTAAGAAAAGTACACGAAGCCGTGGCTGATTTCTTTATTATTTGCGAAGCGAATAACGCCCCTCAATTAAAAGCCATTATTGACAATATCGATTACGAAGTGAAAACCAAATGCGATGAATTACCTTATAAAACAGAAGGTAAGACGGCAGCACAATGGATTTTGATTGACTATATCAATATTGTGGTACATGTGATGCATCCTGACGCTAGAAAGTTCTACCAATTGGAAGAAATGTGGAGCGACGCGGATAGCAAACTACATGACCTCTAAACTTATTTATATTTTACTTGTTTATATAAGTACTTAAAGCATTACAATGATACCTGAAAATAAACCGAAAAGCGGCGGACCTAAATTACCTAAGTTCAATATCTATTGGATTTATGGCTTAATTGCCTTGTCTTTATTGTCTGCGCGTTTTTTCCAAATTGCGCCAGATGTTTCTACCATTTCTCACAACGAATTTGTGAAGTTGATGGCGAGTGGTGATGTAGAAAAATTTGTTAAAATTGAGAACAAGAAAATTGTTCGTTTTTACATTAAACCAGATAGCGTTCAAAAAGCTTTTTATGTTCAAAAGTTCAAACAAAAATTAGCCAAAGAAAAAGTAAAGGGCAATTATTTATTTGAATACAAAGTAGATAGTTGGGATTCTTTCAATAAAGAATTAGAAGATATTTATACAAAGTATGCAGTGGTGAATATTCCAGACAGTTCTGCAGTAGAAGAGAACGATTGGTTTGGTCCTATTGCCAACACCGTTTTCTCTTTGGTATTGATTGTGGTGGTTTGGGTTTTAGTAATGCGTAAGATGGGCGGTGGCGCTGGTGGTAGCGGTGGCCCTGGGGGTATTTTTAATGTAGGA
>CALLKA010000170.1 GCA_938008665.1 uncultured Bacteroidota bacterium | reverse complement strand
CAAGCACTTGACCCACAGTCAATGGCGGCAATAAACTTTCTTCTCCCTCTGCTGCATTGGCATCTTCGTCTTCATCATCATTACTTTCTAAGTATACCTTTAAGAAACCATCAAATTTCATCACTTCGCCTGATGCAGAAAGTGTTTCTTTATTTGTTGACACTTCAATTTTTGCCACCGTTTTTTCGAATTGTGCATCACTCATTTGTGAAGCAATGGTTCGCTTCCAAATTAACTCATACAATCTATTTAAGTCAGCGTCGTCTACTTTACTTTCATTCATGTAGGTAGGTCGAATTGCTTCGTGCGCTTCCTGTGCATTTTCGTTTTTATTTTTAAACTTACGTGGTTGATAATATTTTGCACCAAAGCTTGAATTAATTTCCGCTTTAATTGCATCCACAGCAGTTTCACTCAAACTGATACTATCAGTTCTCATGTAAGTGATTTTTCCACTTTCGTATAATTTCTGAGCAAGTAACATGGTCTTACTTACGCTATATCCTAATTTTCTTGATGCTTCTTGTTGTAATGTTGATGTAGTGAAAGGCGCTGATGGCGTACGTTTCCCTTCTTTTACATTAATATCTTTTACCGTGTATTTGGCACCCTTACATTCGTTTAAAAACTTTTCAGCGGCCGATCCTGTGGCTAATTTTTGTGGCCCTTCTGCTTTGAATTTTACTTTTTTCTTATTGATGTCTGGTGCAGTAAATAGCGCTGATATTTTAAAAACACTTTCTGGTAAAAATTGGTTGATTTCTCTTTCGCGTTCTGCGATTAATCTTACGGCAACACTTTGAACACGACCTGCGCTCAAACTTTTTTGCATGCCTATTTTACGCCAAAGCACTGGGCTTAATTCAAAACCAACAATTCTATCTAAAATACGGCGAGCTTGTTGTGCGTCCACTAAATCCATATTAATGAACCTAGGATTATCGACTGCTTTTTTTATTGCAGGTGCAGTAATCTCATGAAAAACAATACGCTTTGTTTTTTTAGGATCCAGACCAAGTACTTCCGCTAAATGCCAACTGATACTTTCTCCTTCGCGGTCCTCATCCGATGCTAGCCAAACTTCCTTGGCTTTCTTTGCCATGGATTTTAAATCTTTTACTACTTTCTCCTTGTCTGATGGTACCGAGTATCTTGGTGCAAATTTATTTTTAAGGTCAATTCCCATCTCGCTTTTCTCTAAATCACGGATATGACCATAGCAACTTCTTACTTCAAAATCTTCTCCCAAAATTTTCTCAATGGTCTTTGCCTTTGCAGGGGACTCCACGATTAATAGGTTCTTTGCCATACGTTCTTTGGGTGTTTATAAATTGAAAATCAACTATTTATGTTTAATGAAATTAACATTATTTGCCAATCCCATATTCTTTTCTCGCGATGCAATATTAGAGCTTTCACCGAAAAAATAAAAATTACCTAATCTTCCGGGGCTAAAAATGCCATTATTTTGTCAATTACCGCTTGTGTTTTATATACTTTATTATGACCTAATCCTTTGGTAATCAAGAAATTAATATTTTTTGGTGCTTTTTCTTGAAAATTAATTAAATCTTTATAAGGACAAACCTTATCCTCGGCATCGTGTACCCAAAGAATAGGGCCGGTATATTTTTCAATGGCCCTATCAGCTTCAAAATAGGTGATTGGGTGTTTTGTTTTAGTCGCTAATACCTCTAAAAAAGCGGTTTTAATGCTTTCGCTAAAACGCATCATATTAAAGTAATTATTGAAAGTGGTGGTAGTTTTGGTTGCTGGTGCTATTAATACAAATTTGTGTTGTTCTGGATTTGGAATCGTTTCAGCCAACATAGCTAATGTGATACCACCCAAGGAATGACCTATAAAGTGATCCACAGGTCCAACTGCTTTTATGATTTGTTCAATGGCATTTAAATATATTAATATATGAATGTATTTGCCTTGACTTAAGCCATGACCAGGGGCATCAAAAATCAGAACGCGATAGCCCATTTTTAATAATGGCCCAACATATTGCTCGAATTTATATCCATAGCTAGCATAGCCATGTGAGATAAGTACGGTTTTGTTATTGCTTTTTTGCGAAGTCCATTCAAAACCTTTTAATTGAATACCATCAGGTAAGGTTACTGTTAAAGGTGTTGCTTGGTGAAAGATGGCTGGCGCCTTTTTTTTCTTGTATTTTGGGTAAGGAGTGCAAAACAAATCAACGGCTATTTTGCCAGCTGTAGCAGGTGAAACTAGGGCTAGGGTTTTGAATTTAGTCCTCAAATACTGTAGGTACATTCTTTCGGATAACCCTATTTTGGCCATTATTTTTAAAAATTTGTGCAAAGATAGTATGGCAAAGCACAGTACACGCATTTTTTTTGTATTTCGCAAATGAAATTGCCACTTTGACAATAAGCATTGGCGGATTACAGCTATTTTTGCAAAAATCTATTGTGGATATATGTACTCATTAAAAATCAATTTTGAAGAAAAAGGTTTAGCACCTGTAACATTAACGAATATAGCGCCGGATGAAAGCTTACTTGAAGCGATCCTGGAAGCAGGTATTGAGCTTCATCATAATTGTGGTGGGGTATGTGCTTGTAGCACATGTCATATATATATAAAGTCTGGGGCGGCACATATTGCAGAACTATCTGATAAAGAGGAGGACTTTATTGATCGAGCAGTTAATCCACGTATTGAGTCAAGATTAGGGTGCCAATGTATTTTAGCTAAGGGGGGTTCTGGGGAATTAGAAATTACCTTGCCTGACCAAACACAATTTTTAGGAGAGTAACCGAGTTAATGCTTTTTCCCATTTCAAATAGAACAATTGCATCATAAAGAAATAATTATCATAATACAAGTAAAAGAATAAAGTAAAATCAAATAATATGAGTCAGTTTGAACCCCCTATACATTGGAATGATCATGAAGACATCGCTCAAAAATTATATGAGAAGTTTGGTGATGATTTTACTGAAGCAAAAATATATCGTGTTCGTTTTACTGACTTACTTGATTGGGTGTTAAGTTTACCTCATTTTGAAGGAACTCGGGAACAATCTACAGAAGGTCATTTGGAAATGATCCAAAGTGCCTGGGTGTATGAGTGGAGGGATAATCAAAAATAGGCTTACATTTGATAACAAAAAGTATTCGCCTTGTTAGCTAGTTTTAAAAAGATAGTTTGTTTTGTGTTTGATGTTGATGGTGTTTTGACCAACGGCAATTTATTGATTATGCCCAATGGGGTGATGGCTAGAACCATGAATATCAAAGATGGTTATGCGCTACAATTAGCAGTAAAAAAGGGGTATCAAGTTTGGATCATTTCTGGTGGTAACTCAGAAGATGTAAAAAATAGATTAGCCCTTTTAGGTATTAGTGAAGTTCATATGAAAGTGGCCAATAAAAAGGAGCTGTTAGCATCCTTAGCAGCTGAACACCACATTTCATTAGAGACTATATTGTATATGGGTGATGATATGCCAGATTACGAAGCCATGCAATTGGCTGGCATTGCTGCTTGTCCTAGTGATGCAGCAATGGATATAAAATCAATAGCGCAATATAAGGCCTTGACCAAGGGGGGTGAGGGGTGTGCGCGTGAGGTAATCGAAAAGGTATTAAAGCTCAATGATCATTGGGATATAGATGATCATATAATGGCCAAATAAATAAATTCAATTCATTTGAAATTACTTGTATCATTTTTAAGGTTGGTTAGATGGCCTAATTTATTTTTTATAATATTGTCACAATGTTTGTTTCAGTATTGTATTTATAATCCCTTATACCATATTAATAGTACTGATACACCTGTCTCCTTTTTTTTAATTAAGTTGGCTTCTGTTTTCATCGCTGCCGCTGGTTATGCAATTAATGATTATTTTGATGTTAACATTGATCAGGTGAATAAACCCAACAAGGTGGTTGTAAGCAATATCATTAGTAGAAGATGGGTAATTTTTTGGCATTTCTTTTTTAGTTTATCTGGAATTTATTTAACACTAATTGCATTTTCATTTCAACAGTATTGGCATATACATTTAGCCAACTTGCTTTCTATCTTATTGTTGTGGTTTTATTCAACCAATATTAAAAAAAAGTTATTGATAGGCAATGTGTTGATTGCAATTTTAACAGCCTGGGTAATAGGGGTGGTATATTTTTCTAAGTTCACGATGACGGAACTAATCAATGCACGCAATGCGACTCCAACTGATATGCGATTATTCAAATTAATGGTATTGTATGCGGCTTTTGCTTTTGTATTAACCATCATTAGAGAAGCGCTTAAAGATATTGAGGATATGGAAGGGGATGCGAAATTTGGATGCAGAACATTACCCATCGTTTGGGGATTGAAGGCAACCAAAGTGTATTTGGCTGTGTGGTTGGTGGTGGTGATTGCAGTATTAACCATCATACAATTATATGTTGTTCCATTTGGCTGGTGGTTAAGTATTGTTTATTGTATTGTCTTTATTATTTCACCCTTGGTGATGGTGTTATACAAGCTAAATAAATCATTCACTAGTAAGGATTTTAATACGCTTAGCAATTGGGTTAAAATTGCAATGCTAGCAGGGGTACTCTCGATGGTGTTTTTTTATTTTTTATATTAATCTCGGCTTATTACAAAATTGAATATATAAAATGGAACCATTCATATTAGCTTCTCAATCTCCCCGTCGCCAAATGCTGTTAACCTGGGCGGATCTGGCATTTGAAGTGATTGTTTCCGATTCAGATGAAACCTACCCGACGACCATGGATTTAAATGAAGTGCCAGTATATATTGCAAAGAATAAGGCGCAAGCAGTGCAAGAAAAAATAATACTTTCCTATCCACAACATTTGAATAAGAACATAGTTGCAGCGGATACGATTGTTGTATTAGCTGGCAATGTATTAGGTAAGCCTGCTAATAAGCAAGAAGCAATAGCCTCTTTAACTGCACTATCCGGGAAAACACATCAAGTAATTACTGGCGTTGTTTTACTTTATCAAGGAAAGGAATATTCATTTAGTGAAACCACATTGGTCACATTTAATACATTGACATTGGCGCAAATTGAATACTATGTTGAAAATTATAAACCTTATGATAAGGCAGGTGGCTATGCCATTCAGGAATGGATAGGTGTGGTTGGCATACATAGCATTGAAGGCGATTTTTATAATGTCATGGGTTTGCCTGTAAGTAAACTATTGCAAAAAATAAAGCAACTAGAAGTAAACTAGTTGCTTAATTTTTTTTCATCATTATTGATTCTCTTAATTTAAATCGGAATTTCAGTACTATTGCCAGTTAAATGCAATATCTAAAACAACATCCGGGTGTAAGCTTCTTTCCACAGGACAGGTGCGCGCAACGCGCTCTAAAATTTCTTTTGTTTTTTCGTCTACATTTAATCCAGCAGGCATCGTCACATGTGCAATAATTTTTCCAATTCTACGTGGATCTGATACCATCACTTTGGTTACTTCCACTTTTGCGCCATCTAGTACAATATTCATGGTTTCGGCTTTAATCCCCATAGTGGTAATCATACAAGCTCCTAAGCCTGTTGCAATTAAGTCGGTGGGCGAGAATCGTTCTCCCTTTCCTTTATTGTCAGTAGGTGCGTCGGTTTCAATAGCTGAGCCACTTTGTAAATGAAGGCAGGTAGTTCTTAAATTAGATTCGTATGTTACTGTTGCTGTCATGGGTTGGATTAAAGAATTTGTAATTCGTTGAAATATAAATTAAATTATATCATACTATTTCTAGCAGGTGCAATAGTTTGATTACCTGTGTTTAATCGAATAGTGACCACGAGTGAAAGAATAAAATATATGACTAGAATTATGTTAAGTTGTCCAATATGTTTACTGGCGCCAAACCAATCGCCCATAAAATAAATAATACCTAATCCAAACGCAGTTTTCATTATTTCCCAAACAAATGCATATTTACTGCCATCCATTAGATCGGTTAATGCATATACATAAACAAATACAAATGCACCATATATAAACATATTTGGGAAGCCAATATTTGCAATATTTCCTAACATGAAAGCGACACCAATAAAAATAATAATTAATTGCATCCAAATCCATGATATAAAAATGGGGTCTTGACTGGTGGTATACTTGTCAAAATTATAGACATCGTCAATTTTGAAAACCGGATTTTTTGCTGCAACATCTGCAGGGCGCCAGCCAGTTGGCTTTGACCAAACCCTAATTTTATCAACAAAGCTATTTGCACGCCATGCATCCGTTATCAATAACCACATATGTATAAAATTAATTCGAATGGGATTCCATGTTCTCATTGGGCGAGTAATGCCATACACTGGTGGAATATCAGCACGCTCTTCCATAAATGTGCCAAACATTTTATCCCAGATGATAAATATTTGCGCTAAATTTTTATCAAGATATTCTTTATTAAATGCATGATGTACTCGGTGATGAGAAGGAGTTACGATTATTTTTTCTAAAAATCCCATACGATTAATATATCTGGTGTGATACCAAAATTGGGCAAAAAATTGAATAGGAGTAACCGTTGCAACCACCAGTGGCGAAATGCCCAATAAGGCAGCAGGTATCATGAAGATGGAAAATATTTTCACGAAAGATGAAATTGGTTGGCGAACAGCACAGGCCAAATCGAATTCTTCACTACTGTGATGAACAATGTGGCTATTCCAGAAAAAGTTATTTGCATGATCAATCCGGTGTACCCAATAATGAGAAAAGTCAAGCGCTACGAATGCAATTACATAAGTCAACCAAGTTGTTGTAATATGGGTTAAAGCAATTTTCTCCTCAATCCAGCTGTAACTTATAATTGTAATACTTAAGCCTAAAACATTTTTTGTGACCATCGTAATCGCCGATGTAAGGCTACTTACGGTGTCCATATTGTTTACTTTTTCTTTTTTTATATACCAGCCATATAACTTTTCAAGCAATATAAAAGTGAAAAATATTGGCATCGCAAAGAGTAAAATTTTTCCATATTTTTCCATAAATCTGCAATTTTAATAATTAAGTAAACACGCCCTATTTAAGGCTTATGAAGATAGCAATTAATTTTTGTGATTTTTGACTGCTTTATATATTTTATAATTTTAAATATAGCAGATAAATTATGGGTTATTAATGACAAGTCTTGTATTTTTGTGGCTGATTATAGCGCAACGAATTATGCAAGAATTACCCATCGTAAATGTGGAGGCGGAAACAAGAATAAAAAAGCCAGATTGGTTAAGGGTGAAGCTGCCTATTGGTGAAAGCTATAAACATGTGCGCGGATTGGTTGACAAGCACAAACTTCATACTATTTGTGAAAGCGGCAATTGTCCGAATATGGGGGAGTGCTGGGGCGAGGGCACGGCCACTTTTATGATACTAGGCAATATTTGTACAAGAAGCTGCCAGTTTTGTGCAGTGGCTACAGGTCGTCCTAAACCTGTGGAATGGGATGAGCCGCAACGTGTAGCGGAAGCCATTTTATTGATGAAAGTAAAGCATGCGGTATTAACAAGTGTAGATAGAGATGAATTACCTGATGGCGGTTCTATTATATGGTTTAATACTATTAAGGCCATTAAAACTTTGTCTCCTGAAACTACATTGGAAACATTAATCCCAGATTTTAGAGGTATCCCTGATCAAATACAAAGAATTATTGATGCGGCTCCTGAAGTGGTAAGTCATAATATGGAGACGGTGGAAAGAAATACACAAAAAGTACGGGTGCAAGCAAAATATAGAAGAAGCTTAAAAGTATTAGAAACTTTGAAGCTCGGGGGTATGCGAACAAAAACAGGAATGATGTTAGGTATTGGAGAAGAAAAAGCCGAAGTCATTCAAACGATGAAGGATTTGGTTGAGGTAGGTTGCGATGTACTTACATTGGGTCAATATTTACAGCCCACCAAAAAGCATTTACCTGTGCAGCGTTTTGTGCATCCCGATGAATTTGCCGAGTTAAGACAAATTGGATATGAACTTGGATTTGATTATGTTGAAAGTGGCCCATTGGTTCGCTCCTCCTATCATAGTGAAAAGCATGTGATTCAAGGTTGGGGTAAATCAAAATGGATGGAGGAACAAGCTTTAATAAAATAGGTATAATATTTTATTAAATCATTTTCAATTCGGTTTTCTGCAAGACCAATTTAAACATATACAATAAAATACTATTCAAATAAAAATGTCCCACCGATCACTCGGGGGGACATTTTTTATAGATGGGGTAGTAAAAATAATTTTAGTAAATAAAACTATAGTTCCCACATTAAAGCACTCGCCCCTAAAATAGCCGCGTCAGATTCTTTTAAATGACTAATTAGGATTTTTACTTTGTTCTGGAATATCTCAATCACATTTGCCTCCAAATGCTCACGGGTTGGTTTTAAAATTAAATCACCTGCTTTTGTCAAGCCGCCAAATAATATAATTGCTTCAGGGCTTGAAAACATCACAAAATTAGCCAAAGCCATGCCTAATACTTTTCCAGTAAAAGCAAAAACATCTTTGGCAACTTCATCTCCTTTGGTCGCTGCTTCAAATACTGCTTTTGAATTTAATTCACCTTTAGGTATATCGCGTAATAAACTTGGACGATCTGTATTTTCAAGTATTTCAATAGCGGATTGTGCAACACCGGTTGCGGATGCATAACTTTCCAAAGAACCTTTTTTGCCAGTACCTGGATGTAATCGTCCATCAGGAATGATCGTGGTATGTCCTAATTCACCAGCGAAGCCATCATGTCCATAAATAAGTTGTCCATTAGCAACAATACCACTTCCTACGCCTGTTCCAAGAGTGATCATGATAAAATCTTTCATGCCCTGCGCAGCGCCATACATCATCTCGCCAACAGCAGCAGCATTCGCGTCATTGGTCAATCGCACTGGAATTTTAAATTTATCCTGTAACATACGTGCCAAAGGAATAATTCCTTTCCATGGTAGGTTAGGTGCATATTCAATATTGCCTGTATAAACATTCCCATTAGGAGCGCCAACGCCAATACCTTTAATGCGACCAACGCCGCCCACTTTTTCAATGAGTACACTCAATTCTTGATGTAACTCATCAATAAAAGTATGCACCTGTTCGTGTTTTTTTGTTGATATCTCACTTGCAAATAAAACATTGCCTACATTATCAACGATACCAAATTTGGTACCTGTACCTCCAATATCAACTCCAACTACAAAAGCGTCCATTGTATAATTTTATAATATTAAATTAATGTCCTCCACTTACTTGTGCATCAAAATCAAGTCCTTGTTTTTTTAATACACTCTTTAATTTTAAGGCAAGTAATGCTAAAATTGCAAAACATACTGCTGCTAAAATATAAGATTGGTGCATTCCAACGCTTGGATTATCTCCTAATACGCCTTGTAATGGCGGGATGATTGCACCCCCTAATATCATCATAATTAAAAAGGCGGATCCTTGACTTGTATACTTTCCTAATCCTCCAACACCTAATGAAAAAATACAAGGCCACATTACAGAACATGCCAAACCACCTGCCATGAAAGCATACACTGAAGTAATGCCATTCGTAAATACACCTACAAGCATGGCTGCTGTTGCAAATATAGATACGGCAAATAAGGTTTTAACTGGTTTTTCCTGTCCATAAAAGAAAGTAGCGATTGCAATTGCAATAAATATTGCATAGCCATATAAATCAGAAACATCGTTGCCATAAATTTTACTAACGCCCAATACTACTGCAAAAGCAATAAATGGAACAACGATCATCATAATTTTTTTCATCGTGCCTTTCAAGTTAAATACACTCACTGCACCTGTCCAACGACCAATCATTAAACTACCCCAATACAAAGAAATGTATTTTGAAATTTCACTTTCATCTAATCCTAATTCAGTGATATAACCTGGATTCTTTAATAATGCACCAAAATTATTGTCAATGGTTACTTCAACACCTACGTATACAAATATGCCAATCATGCCATAAATTAATTGAGGGTATTTCATGGCACCCCAGCCATCATTGTTTTTGATTGCACTATTGTTTGAGTAAAATAAAATACCTACAACAGCTACCAAAGAAAGAAGTAATAAAGTAAGTTTTGGAACTTCTGTAAATTGGCCTACAACAATGATTGCACCAATTAATAATGTCATCATTAATAAACTAGATGAAGCTTTGTTTGCTTTTTCAAAAGCCTCATCATTTTTACCGTCTGGTAAATTAGAAAAAGTAAAAAAGAGCGCAACTGCAGCAAACACGCCAGCAACAATCATGTATAAAATATTAATGTTGGTAACAGTAACAACGGCTGCTTTGCTGTCTGCAGTTCCAAATAAGAAGAAGCTCACGATAATCGGACCTAATGTTGTTCCGAGTGAGTTAATGCTTCCACCTAAATTTAAACGGTGAGAACCAGTTGATGGATCACCCAATGAAATGGCAAAAGGTTGAGCAGCAGTTTGTTGCAATGAAAAACCAAGTGCCACTACAAAAAACGAAGCTAGAATAGCAGGAAATGAATTTGCGTTTGCAGAAGGAATAATAAGTAAAGCGCCCACTACAGAA
>CALLKA010000169.1 GCA_938008665.1 uncultured Bacteroidota bacterium | reverse complement strand
CCCAGATCTCTTGCAATAGCTGTGCGCGTGTGAAGACGCGTCCTGGGTGTTGGGCTAAGTATTTAAGAAGTTCAAACTCTTTAAAGGTCAGATCAAGGGATGTTCCCTTGATCTTGGCGGTGTAGGTGTTTTCATCAATAACAACATCGCCTTGGCGGATTTCAGATGAAGTTGGGTCAAGTGCTTCAAGGGCTGCGATGTGTGCACCGACTGCGATGCGAATACGTGCATCTACCTCTGCAGGTCCTGCAGTATCGAGGATGACATCACTTGCTCCCCAATCTGCAGTGAATGCAGAGAGGCCACCTTCTGTGGTGATTGCGATGATGGGTGCGCCAACGCCTGTGGTGGAAAGTAAACGTGTGAGTGATTTAGCTGTTGGTAGATCACGACGAGCATCAACGAAGACAATATCCATGACTGGTGTGTCGACAAGAACAGATGCTTCAAGAGGTGCGACTTTGCAGGTGTGCTGCAAAAGGCCGAGAGCAGGAAGAACTTCTGCGCTCGCTCCTTGCGAATTAGTAAGTAGCAACACCTTGGCCATTGTGTGAGAATACTCTTGTGAAAACGTATCTTCCACTCGTCATCGTTCTGGTGCTCGCATCAGCGTATGGATTCTGGTGGAAGCGCTCCCGTGGGGCTATTCGTTCGAATAAGGCTATTCCTGGCCATCAGTTAACTGCTGCCAAGCTAGGCGAGGCGCTGGGATCAAGAGCGACGATGGTTCAGTTCTCATCAGCATTTTGTGCGCCATGCAGAGCAACTCACTCACTTCTTTCTCAGATGGTCCTTTCAATGGACGATGTAAAGCACATCCATATCGATGCAGAATCTCATCTTGAATTGGTCCGCGAATTAGATATCCGATCTACGCCAACAACGCTCTTTATTAATAAGGATGGTGTTGAAGTTGTTTCCATAAACCATTTTAATGTTATTTTACAATTTTTAAAAGGGAAAAGAACTTTTGGCGAAAGCTACAAGTTGCGAAACTACATCAGGAAAAACTTTACTTTAAAGGAGTTTGCCCAATTAAAAGCATTAGGTTGTGATATAGTGGTTACTGTTACTAATTTGTCTAAAAACGAAGTAGAGTACAAGTCGATTAAAGATTTTGAATACAATGCAAAAACAAAATCTATTGAAGTGGAGAAAATAAATTTTAAGCCATAATATGATACTGTTAAAGCGGACTTTTTTATTGCTTGGGTTTATTGGCGTGATCAATAATTCTGTCATTGGTCAATCAAATAATGTAGGTACTTGGTTTGTTTATTTTGGCAATCAAAAAATAAATGACAAGTGGAATATACAATCTGATTTCCAGTATCGTGATTATCGATTTTTAGGTCAAAGAAACCAATTTCTTGCTAGGGCAGGATTGGGTTATAATTTAAAACCGCAAAATCATAATTTGCTTTTAGGCTATGCTTATATTGCCACTGACGCTTATGATGAATTTGATAATAAAACAAGTACAAAAATTGAACATAGAATTTATCAACAGTATTTGTATAAAAATAAGGTAGGTTTGAATTCATTAACGCATCGATTCCGACTGGAGGAACGCTTTTTTCCTAATGAATTTGGTTTAAGAGCAAGGTATTTTATTTCATTACAAAAGCCTTTGGGAAGTAAAACTATCGCTAAAGGCAATACATACCTGTCTGCATATAATGAATTATTTGTTGATATAAAAGATCCAAAATTTGATCGAAACCGATTATATGGAGGTCTTGGATATGGTATAACTGAATCTTTAAGAATAGAAACAGGATATATGATACAGGCACAAAAGAATATTACAAGGGGGCAGCTGCAATTAATAATCGTCAACAATTTGCCTTTTAAAACAAAACAATAAAAAGTATAAAATAATTAACATGAAAACATTAACCAAAGAAATGCAAAATGCAATAACGCCTTCATTTGCATTGGATTTATTAAAAGATGGAAATAAAAGATTTGTAAGCAATCTTAAAATAAATAGAAACCTTTTACAGCAAGCGAATGAAACATCTGATGGACAGCATCCATTTGCCGTAATCCTAAGCTGTATCGATAGTAGAACATCGGCCGAGTTAATTTTTGACCAAGGTTTAGGGGATGTATTCAGCGTAAGGATTGCTGGCAATATTGTCAATGAAGATATATTGGGAAGTATGGAGTTTGGTTGTAAAGTGGCTGGCGCTAAAATTATCGTAGTACTAGGTCATACCAAATGCGGAGCAGTTAAAGGAGCATGTGATAATGTTGCATTGGGAAATTTAACTGGATTGATTTCTAAGATTAAACCAGCAGTGGAGCAAGAATCAGTTACCTCTGAAAATAGAAATTCAAGCAATAGTGTTTTTGTTGAAAATGTAGCAGAATTGAATGTGAGCTTGTCAGTAAAAAATATTTTGTTAAAAAGTCCAATCATCGCCGACATGGTGAAAAACGGTGACATTGGAATTGTTGGAGGTATTCATGATATCACCACAGGCGAAGTGAAATTTTTTGAGTAAAGGTTGATTTAGTTTAATGCATTTTAAATGCAACACGGGCTATCATTCTTGATGGCCCATTTTTTTAATCTAACCTCATACTAGTTTAGATATAAATTATTGGTGTCAATGCAATTTTAGAATTCTATTTTGAAAGAAAAGTTAACCGCTCTACCCATGGCATAAACACCAGATCCATGCGTTTTGTACTGCACATTGGAAATGTTAATTAAACTTGTATTGACACTTAAGTTTTTAAATTCCCATCCTGCATCAATATTAAATATATTCCATCCTGGCGTTCCTAATTTACCTATTCTATTATCGTCCTTATCTCCTTGGGCCAGCCTATCTTGTTTTCCCGCAAATTGATGTGTAATAGCCAATGTTTTATTTTTTTTAACGAAGCATATTTTATTTTGACCGAATAGGGGAGGTATTCTCCTCATCGGCTCATTTTTGGTTACATTTTGTCCGTAGGTATAAGTTGCATTGGTATACCAAGTTAAATATTTACTTAATAAATAGTTATAATTGACTTCTGTACCATTGATATAGGAGGATTCTATATTTTTTTTATTATAAACTTGATAACTATTTATCACTTGCCCATCCAACAGAACCCTTGCAATAATATCCTTTAACTTCATTTTAAATGCTGCAATTGAAAAATCAATTTTATTTGAGCGGTATTTATAACCTATTTCTGTATTTAATGACTTTTCTGGTTTTAAATCATAACTTGGAATTTCATACCTAAAATCAACAATACCCAAACTACCTAAATCATCAATATTGGGCGCTCTATATCCAGTTGTAATGGAACCAAACAAAAAACCGTGTTGGTTAAGCTGGTAATTAATGCCGAAATTGGATACTAAAGCTGATGGTTTTATAGCTATATTACCTAGGGTAAGTTCATTCATTTGAATATGTAAAAAATTATAACGCAGCCCTGCAACTATATTCAATTTATTAAAATTTAAATTATGTATATTAAAGATGGAGCTGTTTTTATATATCGCTCCATTGGGATATAATCCTCTTTTAAATACTTGGGTATTTAATTCACTACTTGTTTCAATGGCTTCGCTAAAAATTTTATCTTTGTAATAATCAAAACCACTATTAATGGTCCATTTTTTATTTGGCTTTGAAACTATTTCTGCTGTTAAGCCAATATTTTTAACAGTATCGGCTTCATTCCTAAATATACTAGAATTGTTTTTTTGATTAGATCGCTGTTCAATTGATCTTTGTGTGGATGCATTTATAATTATTTCGGATATCCATTTCTTATGACTAATATACTTGTATTTTAAATAGTTTAAATAATGAATTTGATAATCGATTTGGTTTGTTTTAAAATTTTCTAAAGCTATTTTATGATAAATAGGAACATTTTTTTGAATGGTGTTTTGACTTGAATAAATAAGTTCACTTTGATTATTTATTTTTATTCTAGTTTTTAAATCATAATTAATTTCATTGTATTTGGTTGGTGTTTGTTTCCCTATATTTCCACCACCTACTAAATCACCATATTTTTTTAGAGATATCCCGCCTATAAAATCCCATTTATTTGTAGCATATTGAATAGCTGTTCTATTTGTTTTTTCCATATCGCTTGAAATAAATTTGCTCGTATTATTTAAGCTTATTTTATTCAATTCTTTCGAAGCGTTTTCTTTGGTTTTTACATGTATTACACCACCCATTGCGTCAGATCCGTATTCTACCGAACCGACACCTTTTAGTACATCAGTTTTATCAACGGTAAACATATCAATTGTATTCAGGTATTGGTTGGGCCCATATCTATAAATTGCATTATTCAGTCTTATTCCATCTAATACGATAAGTGTTTGATTTCCTGTAAGGCCTCTTATAAAAGCGGAGCCCCCGCCATGGTTTGTTTTCTGAATAAAAACACCTGAAACGCCCATTAAGGCTTCTGGAGTAGTTCTTGCACCCTTTTCAATTATTTGTTGACTAGTAATTGAGCTTATTACAAATGGGTTTTTAGTATCCAAAATTTTAATGGACCTGCTGGTAACTATAGCTGAGTCAAGATTGATAAATGAAGAATCTTCTTTTTGTGCAGAAACGTTAATTGAAAAAATAATGGAAAGTAAAAAATAATACTTCTTCATACTTTCGCAAATTTATTGTTAATTCTCTATAATTGTTTCTGGGGTTTTATGCCGCCAGGATTGCCGGCTACACTTTGTTTCGCCGTCATCCCAATGGGGCTCATCAACCAAAGCCTATCACTTTGTGATAGGCTTTGTAGCCTCTTTAGGAGACAGTTTGGAGAACTTTTCTGCTGCTGCGAGGGCGATATTAAGTTATCACTATCGCTTTCTCCAATTAGCTTCTAACCCTATAAAATCTTCTAAATGATATACAGCATCAGAATACGTAAACAAGATAGTTCTATCATCAATGCACATAGTTTTATTTGTTAAAGTAGAAGCCATGATTATTTTATTTTTATTGTAGTAATTTGTGATTTCTTAATTCGGCGAATATCTTTTAATAAGCTTTAGGTCAGAACCTTTTAGTAATAGTTCTTCTTCAATATCAAAATCGTTTTGAAGGCCCAGCCAGAAATTGGGGCTATTGCCAAAGTATTTTGAAAGCCTTAAGGCAGTATCTGCAGTAACACTTCTATTGCGTTTTAGTATTTCAGAAATTCTAGTTTGTGGAATAAGGGTTGCTTTACAAAGCTTGTAAGCAGTAACATTTAAAGGGATTAGAAACTCTTCCCTTAGTACATCTCCTGGATGAATATTTTTTAATTTTTTCATTGTATCTATTTAATGGTAGTCAATAATTTCAACATCTTCTGCGTTTTCATTAGTCCAGATGAAAATAATTCTCCATCTATTGTTTATTCTGATGGAGTAGTATCCTGACAAATAACCTTTTAATTTCTCCAAGTGGTTAGAAGGCGGGATAGTTAAGTCCACTAAGTTCTCTGACCTATGTAACATTCTCAATTTCCTTCTTGCTACCTCTTGAATGGTTATTGGTAATTTTAGAGATTGATCACCATTCCAAATCTTTAGGGTTTCTTTATTTCCAAAACTAAGTATCATACTAACGTTTTACGATACTTACGCTAAAGGTAAGTATTTTATTTAAACTGCATAATACTTCATAATTTTTAAGGAATTGTTTCGGGAAATACGTTCAAAGAAGCTTTGGATTGCCGGCTCATTTCATTCGCCGTCATTCCAAAAGGGCTCCTTACCCAAATGCCGGGATTGCCAATGCTGCGCATTGTCATCCCAAAAGGGCTCCTTACCCAAAGCCTTTCAAAAGCAAACTTCGTTTGCTTTTGGCTTTTTTAACGCTCTCCAACTCTCGAAAGCGAGCTTTCGTCGTTGTGTCGCATTAAAAAAGCCTATCACTTTGTGATAGGCTTTGTAGAGCGTACGGGATTCGAACCCGTATTACCTCCGTGAAAGGGAGGTGACCTAACCCTTAGTCGAACGCTCCATGTCCACTATGTTATTAGGGTCGCAAAAATAGGTCTCAAACGCTTTACTGCCAAAAGATTTTTACTTTTTTTAATGAATATCAATACAGTAGGGGATTTGAATTAGTGCCAATGCGGATTTGGGTAAACTGCCGCTATCCGCCAATACGACCAGTTGTTTGTTTAAAATCCTTGATTTTGTTGATTTATTCTTACTTATTTAGCCCATATTTTTTAAAAAGATGGTACCTTTGCATCTCCTATTCAATTAAAATCGATAAAAATGAGTTCAGTTAAAGTAGCAATCAATGGATTTGGCCGTATTGGTCGTCTGGTTTTCCGCCAAATTTATAACATGGAAGGTATCGAGGTAGTCGCGATCAATGACCTTACTTCTCCAGCGGTTTTGGCACATTTATTAAAGTATGATAGTGCACAAGGTCGTTTTGATGCGGATGTGAAATCAACAGAAGATGCTGTAGTGGTGAATGGCCACGCGGTAAAAATATATGCACAACGTGATCCAGCGCAAATTCCTTGGGGCGCACATAGTGTTGATGTTGTGATTGAATCAACTGGATTCTTTACAGATAAAGAAAAAGCTGAATTACATATTAAAGCAGGTGCAAAGAGAGTTGTGATTTCTGCGCCAGCAACTGGTGATATGAAAACAGTGGTATTTAATACCAACCATGAAATTTTAGATGGTACGGAAACAGTAATCTCTGGTGCATCTTGTACCACGAACTGTTTAGCGCCAATGGCGAAAGTATTAGAAGATAAATTCGGTATTGTTACAGGTTTAATGTTAACAGTGCATGCTTATACAAATGATCAAAACACTTTAGATGGTCCACATCCTAAAGGTGATTTACGTCGTGCACGTGCTGCTTCTGCAAACATTGTACCGAATAGTACAGGTGCTGCAAAAGCAATTGGTTTGGTTTTACCTTCTTTAAAAGGTAAGTTAGATGGATCTGCACAACGTGTTCCAACAATCACAGGTTCTTTAACTGAATTAACGACCATCTTATCTAAAAAGGTAACTGCTGAGGAAGTGAACGCAGCGATGAAAGCAGCGGCGAACGAATCTTTTGGTTACACCGAAGATGAAATTGTAAGTTCTGATGTTATTGGAATTTCATACGGTTCATTATTTGATGCAACACAAACTAAAGTAATGACACAAGGTGATGTTCAAATGGTAAAAACAGTAAGCTGGTATGATAATGAAATGAGCTATGTGAGTCAGCTAGTGCGTACGGTGAAATATTTCGCAAGTAAAATAAAGTAAGATTTTTTTATACAATGCCTTCCCTCGGGAGGGCATTTTTAATTTTATTGTAAAAGAAACAAATAAGAATATGAGTTCATTTAAAGATTTTTCATTCGCTGGTAAAAAAGCCTTAATCCGTGTTGATTTTAATGTGCCTTTAAATGATGCATTTGAAATTACCGACGACAATCGCATGCGTGCAACTATTCCTACAATTACAAAAATTTTAAAGGAGGGTGGCAGCGTAATTTTAATGAGTCACTTAGGCCGTCCGAAAGAAGGTCCCACCGAAAAATATTCTTTAAAACATATTGTTGCACACTTGTCTAAATTATTAAATGTGGAAGTGCAATTTGCAAATGATTGTATTGGTGCAGAAGCTATTGATAAAGCAGCTGCTTTGCAAGCGGGTCAGGTGTTGTTATTAGAGAATTTGCGTTTTTATAAAGAAGAAGAAAAAGGCGATGTCGCTTTTGCAGAAAAATTATCCAAGTTGGGTGATGTATATGTAAATGATGCATTTGGTACCGCACACCGTGCACACGCTTCAACAGCGATCATTGCACAATTCTTTTCTCCAGCCAACCGGACTTTTGGGTTAGTGATGGAAGGGGAAGTATTGAGTGCTGAAAAAGTAATGCATGCTGCACAAAAACCTTTTGTTGCCATTATTGGTGGCGCAAAAGTGTCTGATAAAATTTTAATTATTGAAAACTTATTGGAGCGTGCTACTGATATTATTATTGGTGGTGGTATGGCGTATACTTTTTTCAAAGCGCAGGGTGGTAAAATTGGAAAATCAATTCATGAAGATGATCGTATGCCGTTGGCCCTTGAAATTTTAGCAAAAGCGAAAGCGAAAGGTGTGCATATTCATTTGCCAGTGGATAATGTGGTCGCAGATGATTTTAGTAATACAGCCAATACCCAAACCTGTGCAAGTGGTGAAATTCCAGATGGCTGGGAAGGTTTGGATGTAGGAGAAAAATCGAGGGAACAATTTGCCAAAGTAATTTTAGCAAGTAAAACAATATTATGGAATGGTCCGATGGGTGTTTTTGAAATGGAAAATTTCCAAGCGGGTACAAAAGCGATTGCGGTTGCGGTTGCGGAAGCTACGCAAAACGGCGCCTTTAGTTTGGTAGGCGGTGGCGACAGTGTGTCAGCCGTTAACCAGTTTGGCTTTAATGATAAGGTAAGTTACGTGAGTACAGGGGGTGGTGCAATGTTGGAGTACTTTGAAGGCAAAACGCTTCCAGGAATTGCCGCAATTAAGGGTTAAACGGGCCTAGGGATTCAAGAATGGTGTTAAACCGTTCCTTTTAAACTTAAAAATTAGTTAATTTATACCCCTCAGCCTAGCTGGGGGGATTTTTTTGTCATGTAATTCCGTCATACGATAAGTTTGGCATCTGCTTTGCACTACCTTTACAAACAAATACAAAACTATGTTACGCAAAAATTTAGGTTTATTCATTTTTTTAGGTGTACTCGTTATATTAATTGGGTACGGTTGTAATGGTTACAACGGATTAGTAAACCAAGACGAAAATGTTAATCAAGCATGGAACAATGTGCAAAGTGATTACCAACGCAGAGCGGATTTGATTCCAAATTTAGTTGCCGCTGTAAAAGGGGAAGCAAGTTTCGAACAAACTACTTTGCAAAATGTAATTGCTGCTCGTGCAA
>CALLKA010000168.1 GCA_938008665.1 uncultured Bacteroidota bacterium | reverse complement strand
GAACATGAATTCATTGCCAGCGCGCCTTGCAGGATCGCCTGTACATGCTTCCTCTTTTCCTAAAATGGCATATTTTACACCCGCTTTATTTAAGATAGTAGCAAAAGCCTTGGTAATTTTTTGCGCTCTTTGGTCAAAGCTACCGGCACAACCTACCCAAAATAATATTTCAGGTTGTTCGCCACTCGCCATCATTTCCGCCATTGTAGATACCTTCATAAAATTATTTTTATGCCTTTGTCCATGCATCACGATCATCTGGTGAAAACTTCCATGGTGCAAAATTATTTTCTATATTACTAAACATACTATTCCATTCCTGCGGTGCATTACTTTGCTCCATCACAAGTGACCTTCTTAATTCAATGATAATATCCAAGGGGGATATACTAATCGGACATTCTGTTACACAAGCATTACAGGTGGTACAGGCCCTTAACTCCTCCACAGTAATATAATCATGTAATAATGTTTTGCCATCTGGTATAAAGACTTTGTTTGCTTCTATATTTTTGGTGATGGTTTCAATTCGATCTCTGGTGGACATCATTATTTTACGCGGACTTAATAACTTACCTGTGCTATTGGCAGGACATGCATCCGTGCATCTACCACATTCCGAACAACTATAAGCGTCCATTAAATTTTTCCAACTCAATTCTGTGGCCTCCTTAGCGCCAAAACTTTCAGGGGCAGCAACATTGGATGGTGCTAGCTCAGGTTGCATCGCATACAATACTTCATTTTGTATATCAGGCATATTATGGATCGTCCCACTAGGAATCAGTGGCGCATAGTAGGCATTGGGGAAAGCTAAAACAATGTGCAAATGCTTTGAGTAAGGTAAATAATTCATAAAAGCATAAATGCCAATAATATGAAGCCACCATGCTGTCTTCTCAATAAGCAGCAATTGTTCTTGATCAAAATTAGCCGTTAACCATGGGGTGAAATTTTTCGATATAATAAAGCTTACTTCATGATCGGCCGCATTCATCAACAGGAATAAGCCCATCAATAAAATTTCAATAATCAAAATATAATTAGCATCGGAGCGCGGCCATCCTTCCAAATCCTTACTGATAAATCTTTTTAGTTTAATCATATTTCTTCTAATCAAAAAAATCACACATGCAATAGTGACTAGTAAAGCTAAAATTTCAAATGTGTTTATTAAAAAAGTATAAAACCCACCCATGCTTTCTGAAAATATACGATGCGTTCCAAAAATACCATCCACAATAATTTCAAGTAATTCAATATTAATGATAACGAATCCGATGTAAACTATTAAATGCAATACCGCTACAATTGGTTTTTGAAACATCTTTTTTTGACCCAAGGCCAATAAAATTACATTTCGCCATCTTTGTCCAGGGTGGTCATTTAAATGAGTTGCTTTCCCTAATAGTATACTACGTCTGATGCGCAATATTTTTTGTGTAAATATCCCAAAAGAGAGCAGGGTAATAAGAGTAAAAATGATTTCAGAAATTAAACCCATGGTGTATTATTTCGCTGTTAGGGATATACAAATTTAACCCATTTATAAAGTTATCGGGAGTAACTAGGCATTAATTTTTCTAAATTAATAGTAAAGCCATTGGCTACTCCATTTGCCATTGCTAAGGATAAGGGTGGGGGCTGGAAATTTGATCGCATTCAGTACAAAAAACAAGGATTTTACCCATTTTTTTCGGGTTGGAATTTTCTCAAAATCAACATCTAAGGAAAGGTACCATTGTTGGTAGCGTTTGACATCATCACGAATTATATCGCCATTGGGACTGGGCCAATTATTCCCATATCCGCCAAACATATTGTCCGCGCCATAACCAACTGCAATGTTCAACCATTTGGGTACAGGCAATTGGTTGTTGAAGTCATGTAAATTGGCACTTAGCCAATAGGTTTGCGCATTATAATCTTTGAATAATCTTTCGGTAAAAACGGATCCAAAAAACTGGTTGGTTCTATCCTGCAATTGTTTGTCACTGTATTTATTATAATGTGCACTAAATTTAAGGCGTACTCTTTGTTTTTTCCATAATAATTCCTGGCCCATCCAAAGTCCAACGCCAAAGGTATTACTTCCTATATCAGACCAGCTCCAGCCCCATTGGCTGGAGTAACCGTCGAGTGTTTCAATCACTGTTTGGTAAGCTAACCCTGAAAATCCTGCCAACAAAACTGCTTTTTTATGATTCAAGCCAGCCCATTCCCAGGTCCTAAAACTTAATCTTGTTAAACTGTATGCAGTATAAACATGTCCTACTTTATCCATATCCAACCATTCGCCTGCATCATTGTAATAATGAAAACTACTTTTAGGGTATCCAGCATACCAAATTTTATTTAAGCCGATCATGGAAGCGCCATAGCCCAGCCCTTGAAGCGAAGTAACTAAACGCAATCTTTTTTTAAAATTGATGGGGTTGTTCGATATAGTTGTATCTAAGTTGGGTTCACTTTTGGTATGAGCGTTAGTAATTATAATACTAGCATCTGCAGTTTGACCTATACCCATTTGGTCAATTAAAAACAAGGAAATAAATAAGAATGTAATTAACTTCATGTTATTAAATATCAAATTTAAACATTAAAACTAATAATCCTCCTTTGCGAATTGGTGGATTTACAATTATTGCTTAAAATTGCCATTAAACAAGGAACTATGAGTGAAATGATTGAATTGAATGTGCAGCGTTGGTTGTCTGGAAACTATGATGCCAATACAAAACAAGTCATACTTGATTTACAAGCGAATAACAAAGAAGAATTACAAGATTCATTTTATAGAAATTTAGAATTTGGCACAGGTGGATTAAGAGGCATTATGGGGGTAGGCACTAATCGTATTAATAAGTATACGATTGGTATGGCAACGCAAGGGTTTTCCAATTACTTACTTAAAACTTATCCGAACGAATCAATAGCTGTTGCCATTGGGCATGATAGTAGAAATAATTCCCGATTTTTTGCAGAAACCACTGCGCAGGTATTTGCTGCGAATGGGATAAAAGTGTTTTTGTTTGAAGCATTAAGACCAACCCCTGAATTAAGTTTCGCCATTAGACAACTTAAATGTAAAGCAGGAGTGGTTTGTACCGCATCACATAATCCTAAGGAGTACAATGGCTATAAAGCCTATTGGGATGATGGCGGTCAATTAGTACCACCGCATGATAAAAATGTAATTAGTGAAGTTGAAGCTATTCAAAGTGTAGATGAGGTGAAGTGGTCAGGTGGGGAGCATAATATACAATTGATGGGTGATGCAATGGATCAGGATTACATCAAAATGCTTACCTCCTTAAGTGTGTATCCTGAAATCATTACACAACAACAGGATTTAAAAATTGTGTATACGCCCATTCATGGTACTGGAATTACCTTGGTACCAAAAGTGTTAGCTAGTTTTGGTTTTACTAATGTAACTATTGTAGATGAACAAGCGACACCCGATGGAAATTTTCCAACTGTTAAATATCCGAATCCGGAAGAAAGTGAAACCATGAGCATTGGTTTGGCAAAAGCGAAAGCAATAGATGCGGATATTTTATTAGGAACAGATCCTGATGCAGACAGAGTAGGGGTAGGTGTTAAAAATCATAAAGGGGAATGGGTGTTAATGAATGGTAATCAAACTGCAGTATTGGCATTTGCCTATATGATGGAGGCCCGAAGGGCCAAGGGAATTGCTGCACCCAATGATATGGTAGTGACCACCATTGTTACAACTGAAATGATTAACCAGGTTGCTAAAATAAATGAAGTTAATTGCTACAATGTTTTAACTGGATTTAAATGGATTGCTGAATTAGTAAAAGAAAAAGAAGGTAAGGAAAATTATATTATTGGCGGCGAAGAAAGTTTTGGCTTAATGATTGGAGATCAAATTCGGGATAAAGATGCGGTGAGTGCGGTAGCCTTATTATGTGAAATGGCTGCCTACGAAAAAAGCAAGGGAAAAACACTATTTGATAAGATGATTGAATTGTATATTCAATATGGCTTTTATTATGAAAATTTAATCAGTATTACAAAAAAGGGAATGAACGGACAGCAGGAAATAAAGGACATGATGGAAGGGTATCGTCAGTCTCCCCCTGTGACTATTGATGGCGAAGCGGTGGTTACACTATTAGATTATGAATTACAGCTGGGAAGAAATTTACAGACGGGTGCAAATTGGAAATTAAATTTACCTAAAAGTAATGTGCTGCAATTTATTACAGCAAAGGGTAGTAAAATTTCTGCAAGACCAAGTGGCACAGAGCCTAAAATTAAATTTTACTTTAGTGTGAATACGGAATTAAAGGACAGGGAGTCATTCGACAGTAAATATCAAATGTTGCAAGAAAAAATAAATGGCATTATCAAAGACTTGCAATTAAATTAGCCCTAAAGCATGAATAAATCAGCGCCATTGGTAGATGCCTACCTGCATAAGGGATTAAGAGAAAAATTAGTTAATCTATTAAGAGAGAAAGGGATTACAGATGAAAATGTACTTACTGCTATTGGAAAAATACCGAGACATTTTTTTTTAGATTCTGCTTTTGATAAAATAGCTTATGAAGATCGTGCATTCCCGATTGATGCGGATCAAACCATATCACAGCCCTATACAGTAGCGTACCAAACGCAACTATTGCAAATTAAAAAAGGGGACAAAGTACTTGAAATTGGCACTGGGAGTATGTATCAAACTTCAGTACTAGCCGAAATGGGCGCCCAGGTATTTACCATTGAAAGGCAAAAGCAATTATTTGATAAAACAGCCAAATATGTTTTTAAGGACTTGTATTTGAACGTGCAATTTTTCTTTGGAGATGGTTTTGAAGGGTTGCCTGATTTAGCGCCCTTTGATAAAATTTTAATTACTGCTGCTGCGCCACATTTGCCCGAAAAATTATGGGCACAATTAAAAACGAGTGGTAAAATGATTATTCCTTTAGATGAATCTGAAACAGCACAACGCATGATGCGCTTAACTAAAAAGAGAGATGGGTCTGTGAAAAAAGAAGCATTTGATCAATTTTCCTTTGTACCTATGTTGCAAGGAAAAACCCAAAAATAAAAATCAGTTGAATTTTATTTTTGGGTTTTATATAGTATGAAAAAGCATTAAAGCTTTATTTCAGAATCTGTTTGATTATTGAACTTGTTCCATAGATCCACCATCTTCCATTCTGTTATTTTTTCTTCTTAATAAATTCACATCAAATTTACCAAAACGATAGGAGAAGTTAATTCTAAAAAATTGCTGATCTCTAATTCGAGTCACATTTTGAACAAAGTATAAGCTTTCAGAATAAGTTTTAGTTACCCTTGTTTTAAAAGGATCACTTACGCTGATGGATACATTTGCAGTTCGACCACCTGATAAAGTCCACTCTTTTTTAATCGCAATATCTGAATCAAAATAAGGAAGATTATACCCTTGTGCAGTGGATTGTGGTCCGCCACCGAATCCACCACCACCAAATCCGCGACCTGATCCCCCTGCACTGCCACCTGGAGGTAAAATTGTTTTGGCTTGGTACTGACCGCTTACTTGAATAGAATAGCCATTGGGTAGCTTAAAGTTATGGTTCATCTTACTAAACCAACTTACTAAATCGTTATTTACATTTTGTCCAGGGATGGTTGCTTGTATGGAAGAATTAAATAAATTAAAACTCAAGTTAACGTCCCACCATTTGTTAATCGTTGTTTTATTGCTTAGTTCAAGACCATAAGTGATGGCGGTGTTCGCATTAATATAGGAGCTATAATAGGCGCTATCATTTGTAATGGGATTAATTGCCTTATACACATAATTCGAGATTAAGTTAGTGCTGTATTTATAATATACGTTGGCTAAAAAATTGGATCCTTTTTGGTAAGCATTATTATATCCGAACTCAAATGAATGGGTGAATTGGGGCGATAAATTTGGATTACCTACACTAATATTTTGCGGATCACTATAATCAGGAAATGGTTGTAATTGAAAAAAGTCAGGTGCGCTAATTCTTTTTGAATAATTTAATTGCATGTCTGCTTTGTCATTTATTTTATAAGTAACAAATGCGCTTGGGAATAAAGAAACTGGAATTGAAATTTTTCTATTTAAGGAATCCTTGCCTGCGAAGTTTAATACATTAATTGTCATTGTCCGACTTTCGGCCCTTAATCCCAATTGGTAACTAAATTTATTTTTCTTACCATTTAAATTTACATAACCAGCAGCTACATCTTCTCCGAATTTGAATTTATTACTAATGCTACCTAAATAGATATTATTTCTGAACTGGTCTCTACTATTAAAATCACTACGTACATTCAATCTAAATCCTGCTTCAAATTTAACTTCATTTTTAAACTCACGTGCGTAATCGATATTAGTGGTATAAGTTGTTCTGTCGCCTATGCCATTACTTTGTTGGTTTAAAAAAGAGGAGTTTATTTTAGACCAAGTATCTAAATTACTACCATTATAATTGAAATCTGCTGTAATTTCATGTCCCCTTTCTGCAAATAAATGCTTAAAACTTATTTGGGCACCTTTATTTAAATAATTAAAGTCGGAACTGTTGTTAAGTGTGTAACTTTTTTTCAAATTGCCAATTAAGGAGTCAATAACTTGATCTCCACTCGACAAGGAGCCACCCTGACTAATGGTTCCATATAGGGAGAAAGTATTTCTGTTATCAGGTAAGTAGTCTAATCCACCACGATATGTGTTAAAAGAGCCATTACTTTTACCATCGTTGATGGTATTTGCAAAAGTAGGAAGGGTCGTTCCTAAAATTTGACGATCATTGGTGGTATTGCTTATGGATTTACGACCAAATGAATTCGCGCTCAATGAAAAGTTTAATTTACTATCTCTAATATTTAAATCACCCCCGCCACTAAATTTTCCACGCATATCTATTCCAGTTCTTATTCCTCCATTGTATCCATTTTTACGATTCTTTTTTAATACAATGTTCAATATACCTGCATTACCACCAGAGGCATCATATTTTGCAGAAGGGTTAGTAATAATTTCTACTTTATCAATAATGTCTGCTGGAATTTGATCCATGGTTAATGTAGTAGGTCGATTGTCAATCAATAAGGTAGGCGTAGCGTTTCTTAAAGTAACATTTCCGTCAATATCCACGTTTAAATTTGGAATATTCTTCATTACTTCCACAGCAGTCTGACCACTGCTGACAATATTTTTATCTACATTAAATATTTTACGATCAATACCCATTTCAAATTGTGGGCGTGCAGTACTGGTAACAGTCACACTTTTCAAATCGGTTGGATCTTCTTCTAATTTAATATTACCTAAATCCTTATCCACCATCGCCATCATTTGCTGCATGTTTTGTCCGCCACCCATTTTGATGTTAAAGCTTAAGGTATTCTCTATTTTTTTATATCCAATTGCGGTGATGACTAATTTTAAATTACCCATCACTGGTAAATTTTCAAAACTAAAATCGCCATTGGAAGCACTCAATTGGGTACCTAAAATAGTTTCACTAGTTTTTTTTGTAATTGGGTCATACTTGGTTCCTTTAATCTGAAGCGTTGCCCCGTCAATACCTTTTTTATTTGCGTCCACTATTTTTCCATAATATCTACCCATGTTCATATTTCCTGCAGCCGCTTTTGGCGCCAAGTCGGTGGGCCTTTGTGCATAACTTATGAATTGGATAAAAATGAAAATAAATGCGATTGTTATTTTTTGTTTCATACTTATTGGATGTGTATTGGACCTTTGAGTTTATTTGATTTTGCAAATATCAGGCATAATATCTAAGGGTGGTATTCAGATATTATGAACGGCAATTAATTAATACAGTTAAAAAAGGAATTTGTTTAAAATGAATGTAAAAAGAACAACATTAGGCCTCCCCAACAGATTCCTAGGATAAAAGCAGCCCATTGTATTGGTCTTATCGCTTTCATGACTATTGGCGCTAATGTATCAGTCAATTTTGTTGCCAATGATTTTGAGATATTCATTTTAGTATTTTGAGCAAATTGCTCAATAAGCTGAGGGAAGATGCTGGCTAATTCTTCTAAAAAAACCGATTTAAGTTGGGCAACGGTTTTATCACCAATAAACATGGACATCATGGGTAACTTGTCCTTAATGGTATGATTAAAGAAGAAATCTAGTTTTTCCTCCATTAAAGGCTGCATTGCTTTAAAACTAGCATCGCTCTCCGATTCTTTGGGAATAAGTAATTCAATAGGGAATTGATGAATTAAGTGAGATAGCGGGGATTCCCATGAAAAACCGCCAATTTGAATTGCTTTTGTTGGGTAAAAAAGGCTTTTTGCCAATAACCAAATAAGCAGCCAGCCGAATAAGCCAGTCAAAATGGGGATTAAAAAGAGTTCCATAGGGCTGTTTTTAAAAGAAATCCTATTCTTAACAAGTAAATTGGTAAGAATAGGATTAAAAAGGGGGGAGAACGATGGGTCTCGAACCCACGGCCTACAGTGCCACAAACTGTC
>CALLKA010000167.1 GCA_938008665.1 uncultured Bacteroidota bacterium | reverse complement strand
TTAATTGCCTTTTTAAACTACCTTCTAGGTCTTGCTTACACAGGCTTATCACTCGATTTAATTTTTAGTAAAATATTTTATCCAATGGCTTGGGCCATGGGTGTTCCGGGTCAAGACGTAGCCAACGCGGCTACCCTTCTTGGTCAAAAGTTAACCATCAACGAGTTTGTTGCGTTTAACAATTTGACTACAAAAGCGGTTCCAATCGTATCAGAAAAAGGACTTTTAATTGTTAGTATCGCTATTTGCGGTTTTGCAAACTTTAGTAGCGTAGGAATGCAAATTGGTGGCATTGGAGAACTAGCCCCTAGCCGTAGAGCTGACCTTGCCAAACTTGGCTTAAAAGCCTTGTTGTGTGGTACTTTAGCCTCCTACTTATCTGCTAGTATCGCCGGTATTTTAATGGGTTAATCTTAAAGTTGTTGTAACTTTGCAGTCTAAATAAATGACTGCGTGATGGGTACCAATAGAGCGGCTATTGTTTCATTAGTTGAAGCAACAAAAGATAAAGAACTACAACGTATTGCCAATAAAATAATCAATCAAGAGCGTATCTTATTTGATGAAGGTGTTACGCTTTTTGAAAAAGGATCTTTGTCTTGGCTAGGTACCCTTGCTAATTTTGTGCGCGAACAAAAGCACGGCGATAAAACCTATTTCAATAAAAATTTTCATATTGAACCGACCAATGTTTGCGTGTTCTCCTGCAAGTTTTGTTCTTATTCAAAATTATATGCACATAAGGAAGAAGGCTGGGAATTAACCATTGATCAAATGATGGACATTGTTAAATCATATGATGGCAAACCTGTCACTGAAGTTCATATTGTGGGTGGCGTACATCCAAAATTAACCTTGGAATTTTTCTTGGAATTAATGCGCACAATTAAAGCACATCGCCCTGAATTACATATTAAAGCATTCACGCCAGTGGAATTGGAATATATGTTCCGTAAAGCAAAAGTAACCACGGAAGAAGGTATGAAACTAGCACATGAAGCTGGATTAGATTCATTACCCGGTGGCGGCGCTGAAATTTTTCATCCTGATATCAGAACAGTTATTTGCGCTGATAAAGCAACGGCCGATGAGTGGTTACATATTCATAAAACAGCACATAATTTAGGGATGCATAGTAATGCTACTTTATTATATGGCCATATTGAAAAATACGAACACCGCATTGATCATATGGAACGCCTGCGCCAACTGCAAGATGAAACCAAAGGTTTCAATACTTTTATTCCATTGAAATTTAGAAATAAGGACAACGATATGCATGATGTTTCTGAATCTACCTTAGCCAATGATTTAAAAATGTATGCAATATCTCGTTTGTACTTGGATAACTTCCCGCATGTTAAAGCCTATTGGCCTATGTTGGGTCGTGAAACTGCACAACTTACTTTAAGTTATGGCGTGAATGATATTGATGGCACCATTGACGATACCACTAAAATATATTCAATGGCTGGTAGTGAGGAACAAACCCCTGTAATGACCACAGAACAATTAGTGGGATTAATCAAACAAGCCAAACGCCAACCTATTGAAAGAGGTACTTTATATAATGTGATTCAAGATTATTCTAATTACGAATTCGCTGAAAACGAAATGTAAGATGTTTAAAAAAATATTTTATTTGGGCTTGCTATTTTTCTTTTTTAATTGCGCAAATATGCAAGCGCAAAACAATATTGGAGCTAATGATTCTTTGTTGGTTGCATTAATGAAGCAAAACCCCAATAACTACGCCTCCTTATTGGCTGATCCTGGACAGTATCGTATTCAAATTTTATATACGCAAATTAATAGGGATAAAAATAACATTCCTCATTTTAAAGACTACAGCTACCGTTTAAACCCTAATGAATATTTTTATCCTGCGAGTACTGTTAAATTTCCTTTATCAGTTTTAGCACTTGAAAAATTAAACGATTTAAAAATTACAGGACTCAATAAGGCAACCACTGCAATATATGATAGTGTAACTGCTCGGCAGGAAATCATCTATAATAATCCTTATGCAATTGATGGTCGCCAAACTATTGAGCAAGCCATCAAAGAAGTTTTAGTGGTCAGTGATAATAATGCAGCAAATCGTTTATATGAATTTTTAGGCCAGGAGTATATTCACTCCCAATTAGCCAACAAAGGGTATCCCGAAGTTTATATTAGAAACCGACTTGAACTTGGTCGTACCCCATTGGAAAACAGACAAACACAGTCAGTGCAATTTTATGACGCCAACAATAAATTAATTTATACACAACCAGCGCAAAATAATACTAGCAAACTACCCTACTATAATGTTTTGATTGGTAATGGCTATTTGAATGGTCAAGATTCCTTAATTAATGCGCCGCTTAATTTCTCAGAAAAAAACAGAATTAGCTTAAGTGATTTACACCACATTATGCAATCGGTTATTTTCCCAGATCAAATGCCCAAAAAGCAGAGATTTAATTTAAGCAATGAGGATCGTAATTTTTTATTACAATGGATGCATACCACCCCAACGGAATCAAGTTACCCAACCTATGATAGTTCCGAGTATTATCCAGCTTATGCTAAATTTATAATGTTAGGTTCAGAGAAAGGTCCTATACCATCCAATATAAAAATATTTAGTAAGGCAGGTGATGCCTATGGCTTTTTATTGGACAACACCTATATTATTGATACAGACGCCAAAGTGGAATTCATGCTGAGTGCGGTTATTTATGTTAACGCAGACGGCATTTTAAATGACAATACCTATGATTATAGAACCATTGGGCTTCCATTCATGAAAAACCTAGGCAATACCATCTACAACTATGAGCTTAGCCGAAAAAGAGACTTTAGGCCAAATTTTGACAACCTATTAGGTCCAATAAAATAGATATTAACACCCACTGAATAATTTAATTGAATTACAAGCGATAAACTGACAATCGTTTGCGAATTATTTGCGAAATTTGTTGAATCAAATATTTAATTATGCAATTATCTTCCTTATTAGACAGATTTAGTGAGCCTGAAACTTTAAAAATGGCCAAATTAGGTCGTGAATTAAGAGCACAAGGTATTGATGTCATTGACTTAAGCTTAGGTGAGCCTGATTTTGACACACCACAACATATCAAGGATGCAGCGATTAAAGCAATCAATGATAACTGGAGTCACTATACCCCTGTTGCAGGTTTTGCTGATTTAAGAGAAGCGGTTTGCAGTAAATTAAAAAGAGACAACAACTTAGATTATAAGCCTGAAAATATTGTTACTTCCACTGGGGCGAAACAAAGTTTAGCGAATGCAATTTTAGCGTTGGTGGATGAAGGCGATGAAGTAATCATTCCAACTCCATATTGGGTAACTTACTCTGAGTTAGTTAAAATTGCCCGTGGTAAAGTGGTTGAAATCAGAAGCACGGTGGAAGATGGATTTAAAGTGAACCCTGCGCAAGTGGAAGCAGCCATCACGCCAAACACCAAGGTATTTATGTTTTCATCTCCTTGTAATCCATCTGGTGCTGTATATAGCAAGGATGAATTAGAAGCGTTGGCCAATTTATTTAAGAAGTATCCAGGAATCACTATTTTATCTGACGAAATTTATGAATATATCAACTTTGTAGGCAAGCATGAAAGTATTGCTCAATTTGACTTTATCAAAGATCAGGTAGTGGTGATTAATGGTTTAAGTAAAGGTTTTGCCATGACCGGTTGGCGCTTAGGATATACTGCTTCTAATGTTGCGATTGCCAAAGGAATGGAAAAACTACAAGGTCAATTCACTTCAGGTACTTGTTCAATTACACAAAAAGCGGCTGTGACTGCTTTGGTAGGTGATTTAAAACCTTCTATTGAAATGACTGAAGAATTTACAAGAAGACGCGAAAAAACTTTGGCCCTAGTGAATAATATTCCTGGTTTTAAATGTTTTGCACCGCAAGGCGCATTTTATGTTTTCCCTGATGTTAGCAACTATTATGGAAAGTCAGATGGTACACAAACCATTACCAATGCCCCCGACTTTAGCATGTATTTATTAAACACTGCCAATGTATCATCAGTAATGGGTGATGCTTTTGGAGAACCTAATTGTGTTCGCTTTTCATTTGCGAATAGTATGCCAAATATTGAAAAGGCTTGGGCTAGAATCGCAGATGCATTAGCAAAATTGAGATAAGAACAAATATTGGTACTTGATAAGTACAATTCATTTTAAATATATTAATTTTAGAAGCGTTACCAAACTAACGCTTCTTTTTTTTGTTAAGTGAAATAGGGATTATAAATATGAGTGTAGAGAAATATGAGATGTTCAATAATCGATTGCTAAAGAATTATAAGCATCGATCCAAACAAGCCAAGCGACAAAATATCACTTGTTGGCGTTTGTATGACCATGATTTACCCGAATTTCCTATCTGCATTGAACTATACGAGGACTACATTTATATTGCCGAATACAATCGCCGTCATGGCATGAGCGACGAAGATCATGATGCTTGGCTGATTGGTTGTAAAAATATCATTTCTGAAATGACCCAAGTACCATTGGAAAAAATGTATTTGCGTGTTCGTAAAAGAATGTCCCACAGAGAAGGACAATACGAAAAAGAAGAAGCAGTCGTTGCATCTAAAATTATAACAGTGCAGGAAGAAGGTTTAAAGTTTATGGTAAATCTTACTGATTATTTAGATACTGGGCTTTTCTTGGATCATCGCATTACCAGAAAAATGTTCAGTGAAATAAGTAAGGATAAAAATGTCCTTAACCTATTTAGTTATACAAGCTCATTTTCGGTGTATGCTGCAAATGCAGGCGCAGCATCAGTCACCTCAGTTGATTTATCGAAAACCTATTTAAAATGGAGTGAGGATAATTTTGCACTTAATCAATTAAAAAATAACAATACTTACCATTTTGTGCATGCGGATGTTAAGCAATATTTAAAAACATTACCTGCCAACTATTTTGACTTAGTGATTATGGATCCGCCTACTTTTAGTAATAGTAAAAGAATGAAGGATATATTAGATATCCAAAGAGATCATGTTATTTTGATTAACGATATGCTAAAAGCAATGAAACCAGGGGGGATATTATTTTTTAGCACCAACTATACACAATTCATTATTGATACCGAAAGTATAAAGAGTAAATTAATTAAAGATATTACCAAAGCCACTACCCCATTCGATTTTGAAGGTCGATTAAAAAGATGGTGTTACAAAATTGAAAAGGAATAAATTATTATTAAGTAATTAAATACTGCTCCTCAGCTTCGTCAATATCATTTCATGTATTTTCAATACCTGTGGTATAATCAATTGGACATTATCATTCACGATAACTGCATCACACAAACGCATTTTAATGGTATCACTTATTTGATTACGCATTCTTTTTTCAACTTCCTCTTGAGTAGTTTGATCGCGCGCCATCACCCTTTGTTTGCGAATAGCTAAAGGCGCGGTAACGCCAATCACATAATCCAAACCTTCCACTGCATTGGACTCAAACAATAATGCTGCCTCTTTAATTACATACGCTGCTGTTTGCAACTTAGCCCAATCCCAAGCTGCTTGAATGGTCACTGGATGCACAATGGCATTTAATAATTCTAATTGATATGCATCTGAAAAAACAACTGATGCCAAATAGGATTTATTTAAAATTCCATCTTCATAAACATTATCTCCAAATTGCTTTATTAATTGTTCCTTAATTACGGGACTATTTTGCATTAATTCCTTAGCTGCATTATCTGCATTAAAAACAGGAATACCCATGGCTGCAAAAACATCGGCAACCATTGTTTTGCCAGCACCTATTCCCCCCGTAAGTCCGATCATGATAGGCATAAAAAATCCGAAATTAGTTACCCCAATTTCGGATTGAATTTTTACTTTAACAAATGTTTTATTTGTTTTGCGCCTGAGACCACTCTAAACTGATAGATGATCTTTCAATTTTCAAATAAGAACCAGGGCTAACTTCTAATTGTATGGTATTATCTTCATTCACCTTATTGATTACACCATGTATTCCTGCAATAGTCACTACCTTATCTCCTTTTTGCATAGTATCAATAAACTTTTTTTGCTCCTTTGCTTTTTTAGCTTGTGGACGAATCATGAAAAACCAAAAAACTAAAATAATTCCACCCAACATTACTAATTGGAAAGTTCCGCCACCTTGTGGTGCTTGTAACAAAATTTGTGTCATGTTTTTATTTTTAAAATTTTAAATATTAATTTTTTCTGTTATTACAAATATATGGGCAAACCGCTTAATTCAACTTACTGTTTGCTAATTATATGTTATTTATTTTTATGGCTTATTTTTTGAATTTTACCAGATGCAACCATTTCCTTGTGGATATTATCTAAAATACCGTTTACAAAATGTCCACTTTGCTCCGTACTGTATTCCTTACCCAAATCAATATATTCATTGATGGTCACTTTTGTTGGAATCGTATCAAAATACAAAAGCTCACATACGCCCAAACGCAATAGAATCATATCTATCATAGCAATTCTTTCTGGATCCCAATTATTCAATTTAGGCTTGATAATATCTTCCGTGATTGTTTTTTTATCAATCGCTGTTTTCAATAAATCAGTTGCGAATTTATTTTTTTCATCTCCCACCAAATCCAAAAAGTCAACCGAATTTGGTTTTTGTAAATAATTCATGATAAACCCAATCATCACATCCCCTTCGTCCTCCCAATTGGTAAAGTGTTCCGCTATATATTCAAGTATATTATCAGATTCAATGATGAGGTTACCAAAAATAAATTTTAAAATGTCTTTATCTTTCGCCTTATCTCTGCTTTGCTCATTGATATAACTTAAATAAGTGGGCGTTTCAGATAATGATCTGAAAATAGATTTCACAATATCATCCTGGATCCACTGCTGAGGTTTAACAATTTCAATGGCCTTTTTAAAGTTGTCCGACTCCATGGTTTGCCATACAATACTATTACCCGCCAATTTGGTATTGACTGTTAAATCAGATGCGTTGGGTAAATTTTTGGAAGCCCTTTGACCAGCTTCCACTTCGGCGTATAATGCCACTTGGTGCAATAGATGAACTAAGAAAACAAACAAATTTCTTGTTTTATCAAATTCCTTTTGGAGTAAGCCTGCTGGGGTACCTTGTGTCTCGGTTTCCACCATATACAACACTTGCATTACCTTAATCCTAATATTTCGTCGGTTCATCATATTTATAAGAGCTAAATGGCTGCAAAGCTATCTAAATATTTTATAAAAACTGACATTTTTTACCTTTATCATGTTCCTAAGATGCATTTTTAGGCATAGATTTGCTTCCCCAAGCCCTTAATTATCAATAAACTGAAAATTTGACCTATCCTATATGAAAAAAGGTCATTGGCACGGTTATCGATTATTAATAGGCAATAACATTATTAAACAACCAAAAAACGATTAAATATGGCTAAGACTACGGCTAAAAAATTAAACATTACGCCTTTGCATGACAGAGTCATTGTAATGCCTGCTGCTGCAGAAGAAAAATCAGCTGGTGGAATCATTATCCCTGATACTGCAAAAGAAAAACCACAACGCGGAGTTGTTCTAGCTGCTGGAACTGGTAAAAAAGACGAACCAGTAACTGTTAAAGTTGGTGACAATGTTTTGTATGGTAAATATGCAGGAACTGAAATCCAAA
>CALLKA010000166.1 GCA_938008665.1 uncultured Bacteroidota bacterium | reverse complement strand
TGACGAATGTAAAAACAAGTGGAGCACTTACTGTAGGTGCGGGCAGCTCATCCATAAGCGGCGGTCTAATTGTAGGAGCCGCAACTTCATCGGTTACTTCTGCAGTATTGGAGGCAAGTTCAACCACAAAAGGGTTTCTACCGCCTCGCATGTCAGGGTCACAGCGTGATGCTATTTCATCAAAAGTAGCGGGCTTAGTGGTATGGTGCAGCAGTTGCGGAAACAATGGTGAACTTCAAGTATACAATGGCACCACCTGGACAAATATAATCGGAGGAACAGCATCACCTGCTTTTGAAGTTGGTATGGCATACCAAGGAGGAATAATTGCTTATATTCTTCAAAGTGGAGACCCTGGGTATGATGCTAATGTAAAGCATGGATTAATAGCGGCAACATCAGATCAAAATCCTGGGATTATTTGGGGGCCATATTCAACTACAGGAGCAACAGGAGCAACTGGAACTGCAATAGGGACAGGTTCAACAAATACTGATGCAATTATATTAAGTCAAGGCAATAGTTATAGTTATGCTGCCAAACTTTGTGCAGACTATTCGGTAACTCTAAATAGTGTTGTATATGATGATTGGTATTTGCCAAGTAAAGATGAATTAAGATTAGTGTTCAATGCTAAATCATCTATTGGTGGTTTTAGTGGTTATGGTGATTATTGGAGTTCTTCGGAGAAGAGCTCTACCTCTGCCTTTGTTCAGGAATTCTACGGAAGCGGCTCTACGGCCTATACCGGTAAGGATGCGAGATTCAGAGTCCGCGCCATTAGGTCTTTCTAAACATTCAACTATTTGACAATTTAATACAAGTATAAACCACTCTCCAAAACGAGGGTGGTTTTTTCATTAAAGCATGTACGCCAACCGAGCCACAAAATCCAATACAAAAGACTACAAAAGCGTGCCACAAGAGCATAAAAAAACTCCGATTTCTATACGATTTCGGAGTTTTGCATATCTGGGATTGTCGTTCTCGCTTCGCTCGAACGACTTCCCTGAATGGCGTCCTTACCCAAAGCTTTTCAACGTACCGCTGCGCGTTTCGTTGGCTTTTTTTACGCTCATCCACTCAATCAAGCAAGCTTGTTTCGCGGCTTCGCATAAAAAAAGCTCCGACTTTCGTCGAAGCTTTGTGAACTGGCTGGGACTCGAACCCAGGGCCCATACATTAAAAGTGTATTGCTCTACCAACTGAGCTACCAATTCTAACCGCCCCTTTTTAGGGGAGTGCAAAAATAAGCATTAATAAAAACTATCCAAATAAAAGGGGGTATTTATTTTCCCCATTCAAATACCATCTAACTGCTTCATCTTCAAATAAGAAGTACATTTGTGTAAACTCAAACTGATGGCGGATTATAAAGATAAAATAGTTGTAATTACCGGCGGTTCCGATGGCATTGGAAAAGCTTTAGTAGCGCAGTTTTTGGCTTTAGGTGCAAAAGTTGCGACTTGTGGACGCACACAAACCAAGTTGGATGATCTGGCGCGTGAATTTAATTCGCCTAATTTATTGGTCATTACTGCGGATGTTAGTCAAGAATCCGATTGTACCTCTTTTATAGAAAAAGTAGTGTCACAATGGGGTACCATTGATATATTGATCAATAATGCAGGTATTTCCATGCGTGCATTGGTTCAAGATGTATCTATGGATACCTTAAAAAGGGTCATGGACATTAATTTTTGGGGTTCTGTGTATTGTACCAAGGCAGCTTTGCCTTTTATTACCCAAAACAAAGGGGTAATTGTAGGGGTTTCAAGTATTGCAGCGTATAGAGGGCTTCCTGGCCGAAGCGGTTATTCTGCTTCAAAATATGCTTTAAACGGCTGGTTGGAAGCTTTAAAAACGGAATTATACGGATCAGGCACCCATGTGATGTGGGTTTGTCCTGGTTTCACCACTTCAAATATCCGAAATGCCGCTTTGGATAAGGATGCCAAAGCGCAAGGGGAGTCGCCTATGGATGAGGGTGAAATGATGACTTCTGAGCAATGTGCAACACATATCATTGATGCTATCTCAAAAAGGAAGCGAACCTTGGTGCTGACATTTACTGGCAAAAGAACCGTGTTTATGAATAAGTTTTTCCCGGCTTGGGCGGATAAATTAGTGCATCAATTCTTTTTTAAAGAGGGTAAATTGGTGAAGTAAAAGGAGCGGTTGAAAAGTGCGTAATAAATTAATAACCATCTATTTAAAATATACTGCTTAAATATTCGTTACAATTAAGATATGCCCGTTATTACATTAACATCAGATATTGGCCAAGCAGATTTTATTATTGGCGCTGTTAAAGGGCAAATTTTGTCAACAATTCCGGATTGCACCATCGCTGATATAACGCATTATCTTTCTTCAAAAGATTACCAACAAGGGGCCTACATTTTTAATAATGCAGCAAAGTATTACCCAAAGGGGACCGTGCATATTGTGATGGTTAATTTTTTCCAAAATCCACAGGAGCATGTGTTGTTTGCGCATTTTAATGGACACTTTTTTATCGTACCTGATAACGGATTTTTAACCATGATGCTGGGATTAAAACCGGTGGATATCGTTAAAATAAATTGTAAAGGGGCTACCACTTTTATTCAAATGTTAGATCGTGTGGTTGAATCGGTTGCTTACTTTTTTGCATCAGGTAATTTATTAGATGCAGGAGAACCAGCCACTGAAATTTTGGAAATTTATCCAATGCAGCCAACCATTAGTCCAAATTGGATGGAAGGACAAATTTTATTTATTGATCAGTTTGAGAATGTGGTGGTGAATATTCGCAAGGAAGAATTTGACTTACATGCAAAAGGAAGATCCTTTAAAATTGTATTTACGCGCAATGAAACCATTGAAGTATTGCGGAATAATTATGGGGATGTTCCAGTGGCAGATAAAATGGCATGGTTTAACTCCGCAGGTTATCTAGAAATAGCCGTGAGGGGTGGAAATATGGCAGGCTTATTTGGCTTGAGTAAATACGATGAAAACCAGCATAATAAGCAACGTCCGAACGATAATAAATGGTTTTTCCAGATGGTGCGGGTTTTCTTTGAGTAAGCCAAGCGCATTTTGGGGTCAATTAGGCAATGAATAGTTTTTTTGTTTTGCCTTTTTGGGGGTATTTTTGCTCCTCTTTAAATTAATAAAATAAGATATACAATGGCATACGACGTAATTGTTATTGGTAGTGGTCCTGGGGGTTATCCTGCAGCCATCCGTGCTTCTCAATTAGGCTTAAAAGTAGCTATTATAGAAAAGGAAAGTTTGGGGGGTGTTTGTTTAAACTGGGGATGTATTCCAACGAAGGCATTAATCAAAAGTGCACAGGTATATGATTATGTAAAACATAGTGCAAACTATGGTATTACCACTACTGGTGTAAACCATGATTTTGGTGCAGTGATTAAGCGTAGCCGTGGGGTAGCAGATAAAATGAGTAAGGGTGTTCAGTTTTTGATGAAGAAGAATAAGATTGATGTGATTATGGGTTATGGCAAAGTAATGTCAAAAGGGAAAGTAGAAGTAAAAGATGCTGAAGGTAAAACACAGATCATTGAAACTAAATATATCGTCATTGCAACAGGTGGACGTAGTCGTGAATTACCTAACTTAAAGCAAGATGGTAAAAAAGTAATTGGCTATCGTTAAGCAATGGTTTTACCAACGCAACCAAAAAGTATGATCATTGTTGGAAGTGGTGCTATAGGTGTTGAGTTTGCTTATGTATATAATAGCATGGGTACCAAAGTGACCATTGTTGAATTTTTACCAAGAATTGTTCCTGTAGAAGATGAGGATATTTCAAGAGAATTAGAAAAGCAATATCGCAAACAAGGAATTGAAATCATGACAAATGCTTCGGTTGAATCCTTGGATACTTCAGGTGCATTGGTGAAAGCAAAAGTGAAACAACTTGACGGATCTTTTGTCACCTTAGAAGCGGACATTGTTTTAAGTGCAGTAGGTGTGGTATCTAATATTGAAAATATTGGATTAGAGCAAAATGGTATTAAGGCAGAGAAGGGTCGTGTCATTGTAGATAAATTTCAACAAACCAATGTAGCAGGTATTTATGCCATTGGTGATTGTTCTCCAGGTCAAGCATTAGCACATGTGGCAGCGAAGGAAGGTATTAATGCAGCAGAGCATATTGCGTATCAAGAAAAAAAGCACGCACATTTACCAGAAGGAATTGATTATAATAATGTTCCAGGTTGTACGTATTGTATTCCTGAAATTTCGAGTGTGGGTTATACTGAAAAAGCAGCAAAGGAAGCAGGTTATGAAATCAAAGTGGGTAAGTTCCCATTCATGGCAAGCGGAAAAGCAAGTGCAGCAGGTGCTACGGAAGGTTTTGTGAAAGTAATATTTGATGCAAAGTATGGTGAATTTTTAGGATGCCATATGATTGGTATGAATGTTACTGAAATGATTGCAGAAGCGGTAGTAGCTCGTAAGTTGGAAACAACTGCGCATGAAATTTTAAATGCAATACATCCACATCCAACGATGAGTGAAGGATTAAAAGAGGCAGTGGCTGCAGCATATGGTGAAGCAATTGATATCTAACTAGACAAAAAATATACCAATGGCTCGTAATTCAAACATTTTGAATACGAGCCATTTTTTAATCATTGGCAAAAGGAAATATTAAGAAAAAAGTTGCAGATAATGCAACATTGCAAATAGCATGAAGTACGAAAAGGAAATTAACAGGCGAAAAACATTCGCCATTATCTCTCACCCGGATGCAGGTAAAACTACTTTGACTGAAAAGTTATTGTTGTTTGGTGGTGCCATTCAAACAGCAGGTGCAGTTAAAAGTAATAAGATAAAGAAGCATGCGACTAGTGACTTCATGGAAATTGAAAGACAAAGAGGTATCTCGGTGGCGACCTCGGTGATGTCATTTGAGTATCAAAATATTTTAATTAATTTATTGGATACACCGGGGCACAAGGATTTTGCGGAAGACACCTATCGAACTTTAACTGCAGTGGACAGTGTTATATTGGTGATTGATAGTGTGAATGGGGTTGAGCCGCAAACGAGGCGTTTAATGGAAGTGTGTCGTATGCGTACAACGCCAGTGATTGTTTTTATAAATAAGATGGATCGAGATGGTAAAAATCGTTTTGATTTATTGGAGGAATTAGAGAATGAATTAAAATTATCGCTACATCCAATGACATGGCCGATCAATAGCGGTAAGGAATTTAAGGGCGTATATAATTTACATGATAAAAATTTAAGGTTGTTTGCGGCAAGCACAAAGGCAGAAGAGGAAGATATTGTTGCGATTCAAGATTTAGCAAGTCCAGTATTGCAGGAAAAAATTGGCGAAAGGGATGCGGCAGTATTGCGTGAAGATGTAGAGTTAATTGATGGGGTTTATGGTGCACTCAATGCAAGTGAATATTTAGATGGTAAAATTGCTCCAGTATTTTTTGGGTCCGCAGTAAACAATTTTGGTGTAAAGGAAATGTTGGATACTTTTATTCAAATTGCGCCTGTTCCAAGAGACAGAGAAACCAATGTGCGAGAGGTAAAAGCGAATGAAGAAAAATTTAGTGGGTTTATATTTAAAATACACGCCAATTTAGATCCCAAGCATCGGGATCGTATTGCATTTATGCGGGTATGTAGTGGCCGATTTGAGCGAAATAAATATTTCAAGCATGTGCGTTTGGATAAAGACGTTCGATTCACCAATCCTTATACTTTTTTAGCACGCAGCAAAGATATTATTGATGATGCTTATCCTGGCGATGTGGTGGGTTTATTTGATACAGGTAATTTTAAAATCGGCGATACATTAACGGAAGGAGAAAAGTTTTATTTTACAGGTATTCCTACCTTCTCGCCTGAGATATTTAAGGAATTAGTGAACAAGGATCCAATGAAAACCAAACAATTGGAAAAAGGAATACAGCAGTTAACCGATGAAGGAGTAGCGCAGTTATTTACGCAGTTTGGGGGCAACAAAAAAATTATTGGTTGCGTAGGTGATTTACAATTTGAGGTAATACAGTACCGATTATTGCAGGAGTATGGCGCAGCTTGTGAGTTTAGAACCCTGCCGTTTTACAAAGCATGTTGGTTAACTTCAAAGGATCAAAATAAGTTGAATGACTTTTTAAGATTTAAGCAACAAAATGCAGCGATGGATAAGGATGAAGCACCAGTATACTTGGCACAAAGCGAATGGTTCTTAAATACGGAGATTACAAACAATCCAGATATTACATTTCATTTTACCAATGAGGTAAACAAATAATGCAAGTTTAAAATGAAGTCAAAAACACTTACACAAAACAAAGTCAATATTATTACATTAGGTTGTAGTAAAAACTTAGTAGATAGTGAAATGTTGAGTGGTCAATTATTGGCCAATGAGATTGAAGTGGTGCACGAAAATAAAAAATTAGACCACAATATAGTAGTGGTCAATACCTGCGGGTTTATTGATAAAGCAAAAGAGGAAAGTGTCAATACGATATTGGAGCAAGTGGCATTAAAGAAAAAAGGGAAGTTGGATAAAGTATATGTGACGGGATGTTTGAGTGAAAGGTATCGTGGTGATTTAGCATTAGAAATTCCAGAAGTGGACGCATGGTTTGGCACAATGGAGTTGCCGTTGATGTTAAATCAATTAAATGCTGACTATAAAGCGGAATTATTAGGAGAAAGATTATTAAGTACGCCTTCGCATTATGCGTATTTAAAAATTAGTGAGGGTTGTAATCGTACCTGTTCATTTTGTGCGATTCCATTAATGCGTGGGCAACATGTAAGTAAAACCATTGAGCAATTGGTGAGTGAAGCAGAAGGTTTGGTGAAAAAAGGAGTGAAGGAAGTGATGCTCATTGCGCAAGAATTAACATATTATGGTTTGGATATTTATAAAGAGCGTGCCTTACCTAAATTATTAAATGCATTAGCGGATGTAAAAGGGTTGGAATGGATACGATTACATTATGCTTATCCTTCCAAATTTCCTTTGGAAGTATTAGATGTAATGCGTGAACGTTCTACTATTTGTAAATACATTGATATTCCATTACAACATGCAAGTAATAATATGTTACAAGCCATGCGTCGTAATATCACACGAGAGGAAATGGGAGAATTAATTACTGAAATTCGCAAACGTGTTCCAGGGATTGCAATAAGAACCACATTAATTGCAGGATTCCCAGGAGAAACCTTGGAAGATATTGAGGAATTAAAAGAATTTTTACAAGAACATCAATTTGACCGCGTAGGAATTTTCACCTACAGTCACGAGGAAAATACAAGTGCCCATGATTTAGTAGATGATGTTCCAGCAGCCGAAAAGCAACGTCGCGCAGAGGAAATTATGGAAGTACAACAGGAAATAAGCTTAGCTAAAAATCAACAAAAGGAAGGACTGGTTTTAAAAGTGTTGGTGGATAAAAAAGAGGCTGGTCGTTATTTGGGTCGTACTGAATTTGACAGTGTGGAGGTGGATAATGAAGTGGTCATTAATACCAACAAAAAATTGAATATTGGTGAATTTGTGGATTCAATCAAGTTGCAATTAACAGATCTTGAAAATACAGGTAGAATGGGATATGTTGAAGGTGTAGTAGATGGAGTGATGGCATCACCTCTTCTTGGTAATGACTACAAGCGAATTGAAATGCTACGTAACT
>CALLKA010000165.1 GCA_938008665.1 uncultured Bacteroidota bacterium | reverse complement strand
ATTAATGCAAATGGAAATCTGCTCAATAATTTTGATGGGTTGATTGAGTTTATTTTGTTTGATATTCCAAAAAAGCAAAAAACATTGGCTAATGTTTCATCAAGTATACCGCAAAGTGTTACTACGCAAGAAAATATTTTATTTAAAGGGAATGCAATTGTAACCAAAGGATTGTTTACAGTTGATTTTATTTTGCCAAAGGAAGTGGCCATCAATCAAGGGGCTTTGAGAATGCAATTTTATGCAACCAATAACATGGGAAATGCTGATGCTATAGGTATATATGATAGTTTGTTTGTAAATACGTTTTCGGAAAATGTTTCAACGGACACCACTGGACCTATATTTGAAAAAGTATTCATAAATGACACCTTGCATCAGTACAAACAAAAATCTTGGATTAATCCAAATTCAAATTTATATATCAATTTAAAAGATAGTTCGGGAATTCAAACTTCAGGAAACTCATTAGGCCACGATATTAGTTTGGTCATTGATGGAGATGCGCAAAGCCCGATTATTTTAAATAATTATTATACAGCAGATGTTAACACGTATCAAAGTGGTAAAATAAAATATGCATTACCCACATTAAGTATTGGGGCTCATCAACTCATTATTAAAGCTTGGGATTTAATTGGGAACTCGAATCGGGATACTTTAAACGTTATAGTACCCAATAGTCAAACGTTGGCGGTTAAAAACTTAACAAATTACCCAAATCCAGTGCGATCTAGTACGCAATTTAGCTTTGAAATCAGCCAGTTAAGGGATGCGAATAAGTCGCTAAATTATACGATTGAAATTTATAATAATATAGGAATAAAGCTGTTAACCAAAACTTTTGAAGGACCTCTTTTAAATAGGGTGGTGTTATCAAATGTTATTGACTTGGGGACGCTGCCCACTGGCACTTATTTTTATAGATTGAGTGTGAAGGATACCCGACAAGAAATACAACTCAGCAATAAGTTTATGAAATATTAGTCGCCATTAACTATCTTTACTGTATATAATGAAAATCATGAAAAACGCCTCATCTGTAAATATGGGAATAAGAAAATTGGCTTTCGTTTTTTTAGCTTTATTTTTTATTTCCCAAGGGTTATACGCGCAAATTTATAATAAGCGAATTAATACTGCAGTTCCATTTATGCGTATATCACCTGATGCAAGATCAGCGGGAATGGGAAACTTATCCTTAGCAATGTCACCAGAGGCCAACGATTTGTTTGGTAATACAGCAAAACTACCATTGCTAGAAAAAAACAGTGGTTTCTTAATTAACTATACACCTTGGTTAAAAGATTTGGGTTTATCTGATGTTTATTTGGCAAGTATGGGGTACTATAAAAAGTTAAATGAGTTTAGTAGTATTAATAGTTCCTTGCGATTTTTTAGTTTGGGTAACATTACTTTTTCAGATGAATATGGAACACAATATTTAGATACCAAACCTTCTGAATTTAGTTTTGATGCGGGATATAGTATATTGTTAACACAGAATTTAAGTTTGGGCGTTTCCTTACGTTATATAAATTCAAGATTGGTTCAAGGGGCATTACTAAATTCAAGCACCAATTTTAAAGCGGGCAATACACTTTCGGGTGACGTTAGTTTGTACTTCAAACAAAATGAAAATGGACAAGGCTTTCATGCAGGTTTATTAATGTCTAATTTGGGCGGCAAAATAAATTACTCGAATGAAAATGCAAGAAAGTATTTTATTCCAGCCAATCTTGGGTTAGGTTTGGGATACTTAACTAAATTTGATAGTGATAATTCCCTAGAGTTTGGCGTTGATGTAAACAGATTATTGGTGCCTGCATATCCGGATCTCACCGCCGGAGGAAACGACGAACAATATTTTTCTCAATCCGTGGTATCAAGTTGGTTCAATTCCTTTTCAAAACAATATGGCCCGCCATTAGGGGAAACATTGAAGGCATCCGTTGGTGCTGAATATAATTATAATAGCATCTTTTACTTAAGAACTGGTTATACCTATGAATCACAAGTTTCCAGTAATGGTCAATACTTTACCATTGGTACCAGTTTTCAGTATTTACAAAACAAGTTTAACATATCTTATTTAGTTCCTTCTGGAGGAGGATTATCAAGAAATCCATTATCTAATACCATTAGATTTGGATCCATTTTTTATTTTTAACATATTCCTAATTTACTGTAGTGATTTCCAGTGCTAATTCCTTTGATTTTTACTTACTTTTGTTGGCATGCCACACCAAGTCCAAATTGTAAATAATAGTCATCATCCTCTGCCGGTTTATGCAACCACTGGATCATCAGGGATGGACTTAAGGGCATTTATAACTTCGCCCATTATATTAGCACCCATGGAAAGATGTTTGGTGCCCACCGGACTTTCTATAGCCATTCCTGAAAATTGGGAAGCGCAAATTAGACCCCGCAGTGGCTTGGCTATTAAGCAAGGCATAACTTGTTTAAATACCCCAGGAACTATTGATGCAGATTACAGAGGAGAAATAAAAGTAATTTTAATAAATTTATCTCAGGAGTCCCAAATAATCAATGATGGTGATCGTATTGCGCAAATGGTTTTTCAATCAGTTGAGAAAGTAGATTGGGAATTGGTTGCTGCATTAGACGAAACGCAAAGAGGCACTGGTGGATTTGGACATACTGGAAAAAAATAAGGATATACATGGTGCAACAAAAATATTTATTTGGTTTTTTATTGCTACTGGCATCTTCTTGTGCCACATTTAAAAAAGTGCAAATCATACAAGATGCGGCATCTAAAAGCGATACCACCAAAAGCCAAATTGTTGCAGAAATAAAAAAAGTAGACTCTTTGGCCATTGTGAAAAATATATTAAGCAAAATTGCAGTAGCAAAGCTTGATTATAAGACAATGAATGCCCGAATTAAGGTAGAATACGAGTCAGCTAAAAATGCAGATTCCTACATTGCCAATGTGAGTATGATTAAGGACAGTCAAATTTATATCACGATTCGAGGTGCCATGGGAGTTATTGGGATCAAGGCTTTCATAAAAAAAGACAGTGTAGTTTTATTATATCCTTTAAATAAAACTAAAAGTATTGAGCGAAGGCCTATAAGTTACCTGCAAGAATTATTAAAAATCCCGTTCACCTTCAGTACACTACAGGATTTAATTTTAGGGAATCCAATTTTTATGGATAGTACTAGTATCTTATCTTATAAATCCAATGACAATCAATTTAAAGTAAGCTTAATTGGAAGACTGTTTAAAAATTTAGTGATTTTAAATAATGATAATTCAAAAGTGTTGCATTTGAAATTAGATGATGTTGATGTAAATCAGCATCGTACTTGCGATATCACTTATGATGATCATGTGATTGTTGGACAATATCAGTTTCCCTTAAAAAGAACCATTTCAATTGTTGCGCAGCAGAAGCTGGATATTCAGCTGGAAGTCAAGGAATTTACATTTAATGAGCCTGTAAAATATACTTTTGCAATACCTAAAACAGGTGTACCTAAAATGGGTAAGCGGAAGTAATCATTATTGCGAAAAAAAATATTATGTTTAAAAAAATTATTCTTTTTGTTTTATTATTAATTTTTGCCAATGCTAATGTGCAATCACAAGCAAATGGTTCAAGGGACGATTTACAAAAGGAAGAACAGTCTATTCGTAAGGAGTTAGATGAATTGAATCGGTTATTAGAACAAACTAAAAAAAATAAGAAAAGTTCCTTGGGTCAATTGGCAGTCATTCGAGATAAAATTAAAAAAAGAGAGGCTTTAATCAATGGGATCAAAAAGCAGGTCCAAATTTTGGATAATGCTATTTACACCAATCAATTAGACATTCAAAAATTAAATAAGGATTTAGATACATTAAAATCGAGGTATGCTAAAAGTATCATCTTTGCTTACAAAAGTCGCAGTGCTTATGAATATTTAAGTTTCTTGTTTTCAGCCAATAGTTTTAATGACGCAGTAAAGCGAATTACTTATTTGAAAAGTTATCGACAAAATAGAACTGCGCAAGCGCAAGCCATTGATTTATCCCAAAAAGATTTGGGGGTAAAAATTGAAACATTGAGTTCGAATAAAAAGGACCGATTAAAAACATTGAATGTTCAAAATGACCAATTAAAAGTTTTAGTGGTGGATAGAAAAGAACAGGATAAGGTAGTGAATCAATTAAAAAGTAAGGAGCAAGAAATTACAGCACAGGTGCGTCAAAAGGAGGCGCAACGTAAAAAAATGCAACAAGCAATTTTGACAATTATTAGAAGAGAAACTTTAGAAGCAGAGAAAAAAGAAAAAGACAGATTGGCTAAACTAAAAGCAAATAATGACAATACCAAAGTGAAGCCAAGTAGTGAAAATAAAACGGCAACAGCAACTGGCGCCAAGGTAAGCGCAGGAGAAGGGGGCTTGAAAAGTACCACGGATAACCGTCCTTATTCCGCATTAGAAACAACAGAAGAAGGTAGGGAAACATCCGTTTCATTTGAAACCAATAGAGGTAATTTACCTTGGCCTGCAGATAAAGGGTATGTGTATATACATTTTGGTGTTGAAAATATTCCTGGCACCAAATTAAATCGCAAAAGTGACGGAATAGAATTAGCGGCACCCAAGGGAACTTCAGTTCGAAGTGTAGCAAATGGAAAGGTGTCCTATGTTGGGGATGTGAATGGTGACTTAACGATCATCGTTCAACACGGTAAATACTTCACTATGTATACCTACTTAAATAATGCGACAGTGAATGTGGGACAAGAAGTGAAAGCCGGAACTGTTTTAGGAAAGTCGGGCGTGAACCTTGACGGTGAGGGTGCAATTTCCTTCATGATTTATAACGAAAAGGGAGTAGCCTTGGATCCTGAATCTTGGTTAAAAAACAGAAGATAGTTTTTGCATTTCTTTTTTTAACTTACCATCAAATAAATGATTGTAATGCCAAAATATATCTTATCCTTTGATCAAGGAACGACCAGTAGTCGCGCTATTTTGTTTGATCATGAAGGGCAAATTCACGCGACTTCTCAAAAAGAATTTACACAAATCTTTCCCAAAGCGGGTTGGGTTGAACACGACCCACTTGAAATTTGGAGTACTCAAATGGGTGTGGCAACCGAAGCCATTAGCATGAAGGGATTGTCTATTGATGATGTTGCTGCTATTGGAATTACCAATCAAAGAGAAACAACTGTTGTATGGAATAAAACTACGGGGCAGCCTATTTATAATGCCATAGTTTGGCAGGATAGACGTACGGCCGACTTTTGTGATTCTTTAAAAGACAAAGGACTTGCACAAAAAATTCAAGAAAAAACAGGGCTGGTCATAGATGCTTATTTTTCGGGTTCAAAAGTAAAATGGATATTAGATAATGTAGCAGGTGCGCGTGATTTAGCGAATAAGGGCGAACTAATATTTGGGACCATTGATACCTGGTTGGTTTGGAAATTAACCAACGGCAAAGTTCATGTCACTGATGTGACCAACGCATCTAGAACCATGTTATTTAATATTCATACACTACAATGGGATAAGGAATTATTAGAAATTTTAGATGTCCCTGCTTCCATGTTGCCTGAAGTAAAAAGTAGCAGTGAAATTTATGGCCATACCACGCAACTATTTGCACATCATGAAATTCCGATTGCAGGGATTGCGGGTGACCAACAAGCTGCATTATTTGGGCAAATGTGTACGCAAGCAGGTATGGTGAAAAACACCTATGGGACAGGCTGTTTCATGTTAATGCATACGGGTGAAAAAGCCGTTGCCTCAAAAAATAATTTGTTAACTACTATCGCATTACAAATTAATGGGCATACTTATTATGCCTTGGAAGGGAGTGTATTTATTGGTGGTGCGGTTGTTCAATGGTTACGTGATGGTTTGCACTTAATTCGAAATTCTTCTGAAATAGAAGCCTTGGCAAGTCAAGTTAAAGATACAGATGGGGTATATCTCGTTCCTGCATTTGCAGGTTTGGGTGCGCCTTATTGGAATCAACATGCAAGAGGCACTATTGTTGGAATTACGCGCGGTACTTCCTCTGCTCATATTGCACGCGCTGCGCTCGAAAGTATTGCATTCCAAAGTTATGATTTGTTAAAAGCCATGGAAGCAGATGCAGGCATCCCCATCGCGGAATTAAGGGTAGATGGCGGTGCTACACATAATAACTTACTCATGCAATTTCAATCTGATATCGTAAATACAAAAGTGATTCGACCAACAATGGTTGAAACGACTGCATTAGGCGCAGCTTATTTGGCGGGGTTAGCAGTTGGGTTCTGGAAGAATATAGAAGAGTTAAGCGCTAAGTGGAAAGTTGATCAAACCTTTGAGCCGAAAGTCAATGAAGCCGAAAGGTCGGCGTGTATTCATGGTTGGGCGCGTGCGATAAAAGCCACGAATCATTGGTAAACATAATTGTAATAAATAGGCGCAATCAAGT
>CALLKA010000164.1 GCA_938008665.1 uncultured Bacteroidota bacterium | reverse complement strand
TGAAGGAATGTATTGAGAAAGCGGGCGTGGATATACATGATGTGAAAAAATTCTTTTTACACCAAGCCAATGAAAAAATGGATGAAGGCTTTATTAAGGCGTTGTATAAATTATACGATATTAGAATAGTTCCAGAAAATGTAATGCCCATGAGTATTCATGATTTGGGAAATAGTTCAGTAGCCACCATCCCCACCTTATATGACTTAGTTAAAAGAGGTAAATACAAGGAACACCAATTACATAAAGGTGATATTGTTATTTTTGCATCCGTGGGTGCAGGTATGAATATAAATGCTATTTGCTATCGCGTATAATTAAGCGCTAATAGCCTCTCACATTTTTACCTTCCATATAATTAACAAAAGCTTTGTTACAAACTTTGTTACCACCTGGTGTAGGATAGTTACCTGTAAAATACCAATCACCCGTATTCGTAGGACAACATAAATGCAGATCCTCAATCGTTTGATAGATCACTTCCACTGGAATATTAAAATTTTCTGGTGTAATTAACTGCGCTATTTTATCTGAAATTTCCTCGGGTGTAAATGGTTTATATAATTGACGTACCACGTTTTCAGTATGTAATTCCCCTTTGGCCTCAAGGGCTTTTATTTTCTGTAAAACATCAGCAATTACATTTGACTTGCCTGTTTCATTGAGCAAAGCGATCACCGCTCTAAATGCAATAAAATCGCCCATTTTACTCATGTCAATTCCATAACAATCGGGGTACCTGATTTGCGGCGCAGATGAAACAACAATGATTTTTTTAGGAGATAAACGCGCGAGCATTTTAATAATACTTTCCTTTAGCGTAGTACCACGAACAATACTATCATCAATGACTACCAATGTATCTTCATCTTTACGAACGGTGCCATAAGTAATATCATATACATGTTGTACCATTTCGTTTCTATTGGCATCATCTGTAATGAAAGTTCTCAATTTAACATCCTTGATCGCAATTTTTTCCTGTCTAATTTTTCGATTCACCATGGCTTCCAGTTTTTCTGGATCTACCTCATTTCCCCAACTCAAAATACGCTCTACCTTAATTTTATTTAAGTACTCTTCCATTCCTTTTACCAAACCATAAAAAGCAACTTCGGCAGTATTGGGTATATAGGAGAAAATGGTGTTTTTCAAATCCTTTTCAATGCGATCTAATACTCTTACACTTAAATGATTGCCTAAAGCAATTCTTTCGCGATAAATTTTTTCATCGCTCCCTCTTGAAAAATAGATGCGCTCAAATGAGCAAGCCCTTCTTTCCTTGGGTGCAACTATTTGTTCAATGGCATATTTTCCATGATCATCCACAATCAATGCCATACCTGGCATCAACTCCAATACTTCATTTTCGGCAACATTAAAAGTAGTTCGGATAGCAGCACGTTCACTCGCAGCTACAATAACTTCATCGTCAATATAATAATAGGCAGGTCGTATGCCATGCGCATCACGCATGATAAAGCTATAGCCATTACCTAACAAACCGCCAACCGTAAATCCACCATCAAATAAAGGAACTGCATTTTTTAATACATTCACAATATTGGGATTGTTCGGATTGATATGTTCTTCTTTTTCTAAAAAATGATGTACCACTTCCATCATCGCTGCCAAATCACTTTCTTTTTCAAAACTTCCTGGCGTTACATTAATGTGTTGGTATAACTCCTCTGTATTGACTAAATTAAAATTTCCTGCAAGCGCTAAATTTTTCGCAGGCACTAAATTTCTTTTTATAAACGGATGACAAAATTCAATATTATTTTTTCCTTGTGTGCCATACCTTAAATGTCCCAATAATATTTCACCCATAAAAGGCAAATGCCCTTTCATTAACCCAGGATGTTTGGTAATGTCTGGTTGAAATTTTTCCAGCTCTTGAATTTCTAAACCAATTTTGTAAAATAAATCAGCAATGGGTTGTTGCGCATTGCTGCGCAAACGATATAAAAAAGGATTTCCCGGTTCGATATTTAATTTTAAAGTAGCCAATCCAGCCCCATCCTGGCCGCGATTGTGCTGCTTTTCCATCAACAAGTACAATTTGTTTAAGCCGTAGGTTACCGATCCTCTTTGTTGAAGATAATAAGAAAAGGGCTTTCTTAAACGAATGTAAGCTAGACCACATTCGTGTTTGATCTCATCACTCATGATGTATAAATATTAATACACTTTTTCAGTTATAATTGCATCTGCCACTTTTGCCCAATCAGTTAATTCAGGACAACCGTGGTATTCTGCATCTACGTAAATGTAATAATTAGGAATGTGCTCTTTAAACCAGCTTTCCATTTGTTTGACTTTTTTCTGCTCTAACGCACGCTGGGACACACGGTTATAATCTTCTCTTAAGTTTTCTTTATGTGGTGATGTTCTTTCTCTAAAATAAATCAAACGCACTGTTTGTCTTCCACGATCATCTTGATATACTTGCGGATCTGAGATATCTCCAGGTTTTAATGTTTTTAACATGACCACCATGTCCTTATCTAATTGATCAATATTAACATAGGATGACCCATCACCACCTGTGACTGCACCACCGCTAAATTTACTTCCGTCATCGTCACTGTATTTGTTAACTGCTTCTCCAAAACTCATTTTATTTGCAAGAATTTCCTTCTTAACACTATCTAATAAATGTTTGGCAATGTTGATCTCATCCTTGGTAATAGGTGGGATTCTAAGAATATGTTTAACAACAGCATCATCTCCGGAACGTGAAATAAGTTGGATAATATGATATCCAAATTTTGATTTGATGGGTGCTGAAATTTGACCTTCTTTTAAACGAAAAGAACCTGCCATAAATGCGGGATCCCAAGTTTTTTCGTTTCTGTTAATATTAAACTGGCCTAAGTTTTCTTTAGAACTAGGGTCCTCCGAATATAATTTAACCATTTGGTCAAACTTATTTATTCCAGTTTCAATTTGACGTCTGAAATCGGATAATTGCTTAATGACATATTCTTCAATATCGCGATTGGCTTTAGGGTGAACAATAATTTCTGCAATGCTCACCTCACTCTCATATAGTGGCAAGCTATCCACTGGAATTTTATTATAAAAAGCCCTAACTTCAAATGGGGTGATTTTAATTTTTTCAACAATTTTTTCTTGCATGCTTTCCGACAACTTCTGCTCCTTAATTTGAATTCTAAAGTCCTCTTTTAACTGAATAATGCTTCTGCCTGCCACTTCCTCTAATACTTCCTTGGATCCAAATTGTTGCAAGAATTGTCTAATGCGCATATCAATGGCATTTTCCACTTCCTCTTCTGTTACTATAATCGAATCCTTTTCAGCTTGTAATACCAATGCTTTACGAATTAATTGTTGTTCAACAATTTGACATGCATTTGGTAAAATTATATTTTCCTCGCCCTGAGCTTGCCTTTTCATATCAAGCATTGTATTCTCAATATCAGATCTTAAAATAAATTTATCACCGACAGTTCCAATAATTTTATCGGCTAATACTTTTTTTACTTGTGCATTAACATGAACCGACATGGATAAAAAAAAGAAACAAAAAACAATACTGACTATTTTCATCTAAATAATATTAATGTTTAAAGGTCTGATTCATGGTCGGTTTTCCCAAAAATCAAATCTTAATTATTTTATAAAGTACGCTTCACTTCTTCTTCCTCAAACGCTTCTACAATATCGCCAACTTTTAAGTCGATAAAGTTTTTGATGGTCAATCCGCATTCCATGTTAGAAACAACATCTTTCACATCATCTTTGAAACGCTTTAAGCTTCCTAATTCAGCAGCTTGTCCTTCTCCTTTAGGATATTCAACAATACCATCACGAATTATTCTTATTTTGCTATTTCTACTTAATTTTCCATCCAAAACAAAACATCCTGCCACGGTCGCTTTATCAAACTTGTACACTTCGCGTACTTCCACATTGGCAACAATTTTTTCTTGAATTTTTGGCTCCAACATACCTTCCATTGCACTCTTGATTTCATCAATAGCGTTGTAGATAATAGAGTATAATTTAATCTCTACGCCCTCTGCTTCTGCCAATTTATTGGCTTGCATACTTGGACGTACATTAAATCCAATAATAATTGCATCCGATGCAGCTGATAATAACACATCCGACTCAGAAATTTGGCCTACCCCTTTCAATACCACGCGAATGGCAATTTCAGAAGTGGATAATTTTTGCAATGAATCACTCAACGCTTCTACTGATCCATCCACGTCACCTTTAATGATAATATTCAATTCCTTGAAATTTCCTAAAGCCAAACGACGACCAATTTCATCCAATGTAATATGTTTTCTAGTTCTTAAGCCTTGCTCTCTTAATAATTGAGAACGCTTAGTTGCTAATTCTTTTGCCTCCGACTCATCATCAAATACTTTAAACTTCTCACCCGCCTGAGGAGCACCATTCAAACCTAATATCACCACTGGTGTTGAAGGTGGTGCAGTTTCGATACGTTGGTTACGTTCATTAAACATCGCTTTTACACGACCATAAAATTGTCCTGATAAAATTAAATCACCTTGTTTCAAAGTGCCATTTTGAACTAGTATCGTAGCCACATAACCACGTCCTTTATCTAAAGATGCTTCAATAATTGTTCCTGTAGCTTCCTTATTTGGATTTGCTTTCAGGTCTAATAAGTCAGATTCTAAAATAATTTTTTCTAATAAAGTATCTACATTTAAACCTTGCTTAGCCGATAATTCTTGGTTTTGGAATTTACCACCCCAAGCTTCCACTAAAATATTCATTTGAGATAATTGCTCATATATCTTTTGTGGATTCGCGCCATCTTTATCAATTTTATTTACCGCAAAAATCATTGGAACACTAGCCGCTTGTGAGTGACTGATGGCTTCCTTAGTTTGTGGCATCACTGCATCATCCGCAGCAACAACAATAATCGCAATATCAGTTACTTTCGCACCACGTGCACGCATTGCAGTAAAGGCTTCGTGACCTGGCGTATCCAAGAAAGTAATTGCTTTACCATTCGGCAAGGTTACTTCATAGGCACCAATATGTTGTGTAATCCCTCCTGCTTCACCCGCAACAACATTTGCATTACGTATATAATCCAGTAATGATGTTTTACCATGATCGACGTGTCCCATGATGGTCACAATCGGCGGACGCTCCACTAAATTCGCTAAATCTTCTGCTTCTTCTTCCTCATCTAATTCTTCCACATCTTCCAATCCAACAAATTCAACTTCAAATCCAAATTCACTTGCGACTAATTCAATCACCTCCGCATCTAATCGTTGGTTAATGGAAACCATGATACCCAAGTTCATACACTTGCTAATGATATCTGCAAAGCTCACATCCATCAAACTTGACAACTCACTTACCGTAACAAATTCTGTTACTTGTAATTTATTATCACTTACTTCATTTTGTTCATTTTCTGCAGCTTCTTCTCTTTTCGCGCGACGATATTTAGATTTCAAACTTTTACCGCGACCACCTTGGCCTGATAATTTAGCTTGCGTTTCCTTGATCTTATCTTGAATTGCTTTTTGACCGATTTCTTTTTGCTCCGCAGTTTGAGGTGTATTACGATTTCCACCTGGACGAGCACCACCACCTGGTCTTGCGCCACCACCTGGCCTATTACCACCGCCTTGTCCTTGATAGCCACCGCCTGGACGGTTACCACCTTGTTGAACACCGCCGCCTGGGCGATTTCCGCCTTGTTGGCCACCACCTTGTTGCGGACGACCTGTTGGTGTAGGAATACGCTTACGAACACGCTTTTCCTCCTGACTCATTGGCTTCGGCCTCGTATCACTATTTACAGGTAAATCAATTTTACCCATAATTTTAGGACCTTCTAATTTATCAGCTCTAATATTTTCAATTTTCCCATGCACATTTTCAGGTGCGATGGAATGATCCACTGGTGCTTCTTTTTTAGGAGCTGTTGCCTCTTTTTTTGCAGGTGCTTTTATTGGTTCTACTGCCTTTTCTTCAGGCGCTTTTGGCTCATCCGCTTTTTTTGCAGATTTTTTAGGTCTTGTAGAAGAATCAATTTGAGATAAATCAATTTTATTAATCACCTTAGGTGCTTCAACTTCTGGCGCTTTTATATTTGTAGTAGTAGCTTCCTCATTAACAACTGGCGCTTCTTCTTTTTTCGCTTTTGCTGCTTTAGGTTTTTCTGCTTTTTCAGCAACAGCTTCTTCCGCTTTTGGAGCTTCAGGGACTTCTGCGACCACTGCTTTTTTAGCAACTACTTCTTCTGGTTTTTTTGCTTTATCAGTGATTGCATTTTTAGGCAATTCCACATGATCCGCTTTATCCCTAGCAACCTTGTCGCCCTGGAATTCAGCTTGCAAAGCATAATACTGCGCCTCAGTTAATTTAGCCGCTGGCTTAAGGTCATCCTTAGGGAAACCTTTTTTTGAAAGAAATTCAATCAAGGTATCTTGACCGATGTTGAATTCCTTAGCCGCAGCTAACAATCTTGGTAATTTCAATTCTGACATTCTATTGTTTTTTGTCCCTTTTTTTTAGGAACGAGTAACCTAATACAAATATACTTTCAAAAATCAAGGTTATTCACCTTTATCAAACTCTTCTTGTAAAATTCGACGAACATCCGCAATGGTCTCTTTTTCCAAGTCTGTTCTTCTTTCTAGCTCATCCGCGCTTAATTTAATAACGCTACGCGCTGTATCACAACCCACACGCTTAAATTCATCGATAATCCAGGTTTCAATTTCATCGCTAAATTCATCTAAATCAATATCAAACTCATCCACAATTTCCTCGTCCTCACGATAAACATCTAATTCATAGCCAGTTAATTCAGCGGCTAATTTGATATTTACCCCACGACGACCAATCGCTAAAGAAACCTGATCAGCAGGTAAATAAACTTCGACACGTTTTGTATCGTTGTCAATGTTCATGTAGCTGATTTTGGCAGGCGTTAAAGAACGTTGAATTAATAATTGTGTATTAGTTGTAAAATTAATGACATCAATATTTTCATTTTTCAACTCTCTAACAATTCCATGAATACGACTTCCTTTCATACCCACACATGCACCTACTGGATCAATTCTATCATCAAATGATTCAACGGCAACTTTTGCACGCTCCCCTGGTTCACGCACAATTTTTTTAATGGTAATTAAACCATCAAATATTTCTGGTACTTCAATTTCTAATAATTTAGCAAGGAACAATGGATTTGTTCTTGACAAGATAATTACAGGTGAATTATTTTTCATATCCACTCTTGCAACTACAGCACGAATGTTTTCGCCTTTCTTAAAAAAGTCCTGAGGAATTTGTTCTGTTTTTGGAAGAATCAATTCGTTGCCTTCTTCATCTAGCAATAAAACTTCTTTTTTCCAAACCTGATAAATTTCTGCATTGATAATTTCGCCAATACGATCTGAATATTTTTTTACTAATACATTCTTCTTCAAATCATTAATACGAGAAGCTAAAGTTTGTTTCGCAGCCAAAATTGCTCTACGACCAAAATCTAAAATATCCACTTCCTCGTATAAGTCCTCACCTATCTCAAAGTCAGGCTCTATCTTGATTGCGTAAGAATACGGTACTTCCTCTAAAGGATTGTCAACATCATCATCGGGTCTAATTTGACGACGACGAATAATTTCCAAATCTCCTTTTTCGGCATTCACGATTACATCAAAATTTTCGTCACTACCGTACTTTTTTCTGATCAAAGTTTTAAAAACATCTTCAACCACTTTCATCATCGTTGGGCGATCTATATTTTCAGCATCTTTAAACTCCTGAAAAGCTTCGATCAAATTTATACTTGCCATAACATAATTTTTTTTCAAGCATGTAGCTTGATGATTTGTTAAAATTGAACTTGAACTATTGTTGATTTAATATTTTCAAATGGTATTTGCATTTGCTGTTGCAATGCTTTTTTCCCTTTTCCCTCCGTCCACTCCAAAGTAATTTCCTGTTCCCCTACTTCTAATAACTGTCCTTCCTTTTCAATGCCATCATTCATCGTGACCAATACCTTACGACCTTTATTTTTTTGATATTGTCGTTGTAATACTAATGGTTCATCTACCCCAGGTGATGAAACTTCTAATGAAAAATCACCTTCCGGAAACCATGCTTCTTCCTCGATAGCTTTGTACAATTTTCGATTAAAAAAAGTACATCTTTCAATCGGTAAGCCATTATCTCCGTCCAAAAACACTTTAATATTATTGGTCGGCTTCACTTTAATTTGAACACAAAAATAGCTTAGATCCTCTGCTAACAAAGGGTCAATCACTGCTTTTACCTTATCGATTAATACACTTGGTTCCATAATTAAAAAAGAAGAAGGGAACGATTTCGTTCCCTTCGATAGCTTTTACACTACACCAAAGGTAATAAAACGGGATGAAATATCCCAATAATATTAAGAGACCCCTTATTTTTGCAGTATGAGTAAGCTGATTTTTTACGGGATAATGATCTATTTCCTTTACAAATTGATTTTCAATGTGGTTGTGCCAGTCAGTAAAGGCGTAAGAACCGTGAGGCAAACGATGGAACAAGCTAGGGATGCAGCAGCCAAGCAACAAGCCAATGCAAATACAAGGTCGAATAGTACTTTTAATAGTAATCCCAAACCTGCGAGCCCACCAATTGAGGCAGAATACATTGATTTTGAAGAAGTTAAGAAGAAATAGCCCCTCTCTTAGTCATCCCATGGCTTTTTGCCTCCTGATAGTTGAACCCCTTTTGTGGCTTGTGGGTACTACAAGTATGCTTGAATTTCATTTTCTAATAACATCCCTGGTTTTAGATGAAGCACTTTCAATCCTACGGAAGCTGCGGCGATTATATTGGGTTCATTATCATCTACAAATAAGGTTTCTCCTGCCACCAAACCCTCTTTCTCTAATATATAAGTAAAAGAAACTGGATCGGGTTTGCGCATCCCCATTTTATGAGAATAATAGGGGGTTTGAAATAAAGACTCAAATGGATAATCAGCCACTTCCATTTCAAATTCTGGAATGAAATGATCACAATGAATTTGATTGGTATTGGAATATAAAAAAGTGGGATAGGTTTTATTATTTTCCTTCACCCATTGAATACTAGATTTTCTAAAACCAACCAACAATGAATTCCATGCAATAGTAATTTGATCATTGGTTAAAGGCAAATTTGATAATGTACGAAACCCATCAAAAAATACTTGTTCATTGACAAAACCCATTTCAAGATCAAGAAATAATCGATGTGATTGATTTAAAGTAAAATGGGTCTCGATATCATTTATTCCTATCAAAGTAAATCCATCATTCATTTTTTTAAAATCAATATCATATAATACATTTCCTAAGTCGAAGATTAAATTTTTAATTGGTGTATTCATTGCGTTTATGTTTGAAATGCTTACAGGCATTGCATTTAATTAGTATATAATTATAAAGGTAGTTCAGTAGTGGTTTTTATTTCATCCATCACAAACAAACTATTAATGTGTGCGACCATGGGAAGTATGGCTAATTTTTCTTGATAAAACTTATTGTAAGTTTCCACATCCTTGGTCACTAATTTTAAAAAATAATCGAAATTCCCTGATACCAAACTACAGGAAATAACTTCGGGGTACTGTGCAATGATTTGTTCGAATTCAGAAAAATTATTGGTGGTTTGTTTATCTAAAGTCACATGACAATGGACGATTAATCCAAGTTCAATTTTTTTTCTATCTAATATGCCCACATATCCTTGAATGTATCCTTCTAATTCCAAACGTTTAATTCTGTCATGTGTCGGGCTCATAGAAAGGTTCACTTGTGCGCTGATATCTTTAATTTTTGCCAAAGCATTTTTTTGCAAAATTTTCAAAATGGCAATATCAATGGAATCTAAACTCATAGGTGCTGCTTTCATGGTGAAGGAATAAATTCTGCCCAAGGGCAAAACCGCAGTCAAAATTACCGACAATTTCTTAAAATACTAAAATTTATAGTATATTTTACTGAATATTTCAATATTAGACATAATATTTCCTTTTTGATGATATTTATGCAGTAATTAAAACAAATATTATGATTATCGGATGTCCAAAAGAAATTAAGATTCAGGAGTATAGAGTAGGTTTAACCCCTGAAGGTGTTGATGCATTAGTAAGACAAGGCCACACTGTTTATGTAGAAACAAAAGCAGGTGCTGGTTCGGGATTTTCAGATGACACCTATATTAAAGCAGGCGCTACTATTTTAGCAACAGCTGCTGAAGTATATGCTATTGCTGAAATGATCATCAAAGTAAAAGAACCATTAGCGGTCGAATTTCCATTAATCAAAGCTGGACAAATATTATTTACTTATTTCCATTTTGCAGCATCCAAAGAATTAACTGAAGCGATGATGAAATCATCTGCAGTATGTATTGCTTATGAAACTGTAGAGTTACCAGATGGTTCCTTGCCATTACTAGTGCCAATGTCGGAAGTTGCAGGAAGAATGGCCGTGAATGTGGGCGCTTATTATTTAGGCAAACCATTCGGCGGAAAAGGAAAATTATTGGGTGGCGTACCTGGTGTAAAACCAGCGGAAGTATTAATTATAGGTGGTGGTATTGTGGGTACACAAGCAGCGAAGATGGCGGCGGGCTTAGGCGCGAATGTAACTATTATGGATACCAACTTAACAAGATTAAGATATTTATCGGATGTGATGCCAGCGAACGTGGTTACACAATATTCTACTTTAATGGCGATACAAGAAAAATTACCAACGGTTGACTTAGTGATTGGTGCTGTTTTATTACATGGTGCTAAAGCGCCACACTTAATTAAGAAAGCTGATTTAGCATTAATGGAAGCTGGCACGGTGGTGGTAGATGTTGCCGTGGATCAAGGAGGTTGCATTGAAACTTGCAAACCAACCACACATGAAAATCCAGTGTATACCGAGCAAAATATTTTACACTATTGTGTTGCAAATATGCCAGGGGCGGTTCCGCAAACATCAACACGCGCGTTAACACAAGCTACACTTCCTTATGCAATCGCCATTGCAAATAAAGGATGGGAAAAAGCATGTGTTGAAAATGCAGCTCTTGCAAAAGGATTAAATATTAAAGCAGGAAAAATTTTACATAAAGGCGTAGCGGATGCGTTTAATGCATAATAAAGATTTAAACAGCATATAGTTTCAATAAAATATATTTTAATTGACGACTTACCACAACAAAAACGCCCCGATTATCGGGGCGTTTTTTATAGAACATCAACTTTTTAAATACAGAGCTTAGTTCCAAATAGACCAACCTTTCCACCAGGTTTGATTTACACCTGATGTTGCAACACCTCCTCTGAAAGTTACTTTTTCGAAGAAAGCATTTTGCAATTTAGAATCTGTGAAACTTCCGTTTATTTTGTAATCTAAATGCCCTGCAACACCTAACGAACCAATAGATGAAGAAAAACTTCCACCACTTGCATAAGGAGTAAAATCAGGATTCTTATAATTAAATGGTTGGATCAATTTTAACACGTCAGGAGCAGCCGTTGTTAAAATAGTATTGCCATGGTATGCATTTGAAAACCAAGTTAATATACTTGCATCAGTAGCGCCTGTAGGTGTACCATTAACTACATATTTAACATTCACTGTGTTACCTGCGAAAGTACAGTTTCTTACTCTAATCGTACTATCTTCAATGTTTTTATCAACAGCAGTTCCAGTAGAAGCGTCAATTAATAAAGCAGTAGGCCATCCTGCAAATATTGAGTTCATGATTGAAATACCAGAGTTTCTTCTGATTTGAGCACCTGCTAAATACAAAGTATTTCCTTTACCATACGTTGGATCAATTCTTGGTCCAATTGCAGTGATATTAGAGAAAACCGCAGTTGTTTTTGGAGACAAAGTTGAACCTTTACCATCGTTGTCAGATTCAAAGGCTTCTGATTTAGAGATATCCGCAATTGCCGAATCTCTTAATACGATACCAAATTGAACATTACCAGAATAACCATAGTCTGTATCAAAATCATCATCCTGTGTTTTGTAAGCAATCAAATATTTACAGTTCACTGTACCACCGAACCACTCGTAAGCATCATCTTTTGCGTAAGTAACTTGAATATGATCAATAGTGGTACCACTACCAACACCAGCCATTGTTAAACTGTTCAACTCATTATCTGGTTGGTAAGCATAACCTGCATATTCTATTCTAACATATTGTAAAATACCACTATTATCTGCATCATTCCCAGTAGGGAAATCAGCATCACCTGATCCAGCCAACCCGTATCCTACTTGCGTGTCATTCACACCACCCTCAACTGAAGTTAATCCAGTCACTGCAGTACCTTTCCAAGTTAAAGCTTGGTTTACTTTTGCGGTTCCTAATAAAACTATACCTCCCCAATCTCCTGACTGTGGATTTTGCGATGCAGAAGTAAAAACGATTGGTTTATCAGCTGTTCCTTTAGCAATTAATTTTGCACCACGACAAATAACTAATGATGCCACATCTAAACCAGATTTGCCTTTTACAGTTGCACCTTCTTGTATTGTTAAAGTAACGCCTTTGGTAACATAAACTATTCCAGAAAGGTAGTTTACATCTTTTGCATACAAAGTAGTGTCTTTTGTAATTTTTCCTGACAAAGTGATTGTATTGCTTACAACACCCACTGGAGTTACTTCCTTGGTTACCACGAAGATTTCTTTTTCACCGTCTACTTCGATTTTTCTACAACCAGTAATGGCTAGGAAAGCGAATGATAAAATTAATAGCTGTTTCATTGTTTTGTTATTTAAAAAAAATATTTAATTTATTATAAGGAATAGTTAATTGTTACACCATAGGTAGTACCGTATTTTCTTGACAATCTAATTGCATCCGTCGTAGTGTTATAATCTGTATTGGAGTTATTGTTTTGATAGAAAATTTGTCTTTGATTCAATAAATCAGAAATTGTCAATTTTATTTCTGCTTTATTTTTTGCAAATTTCTTACTAATCTGAAAGTCAATCAAAGCTCTTGGATTTTCATACACGTCTGGTGTACCAGCACCCGCTTGAATATCTCCTACTAAGTAAATACGTTTTCCGACTTGATTAAATAATAAAGTCGTATTGAAACCTTTCTCTACAACATCATATAAAATACCTGTATTGATCAAATAAGGTGATTGACCTTGTAGTGACCTGCTGATATTCAACGCTGCATCATCAATTTTTGAATTGATATATGAACCATTCGCTTGTAATGTAAAGCGTTTAGATAATTTTTTGCGTCCTTCGATCTCAAATCCAAAAGCTGTTGCTTTAGAAACATTTTGGAAGGAAAATAAACTTGATCCACCTGCACCTTCTTGGAAGATACTTTCAATTGGATTTTCAAAATTCTTATAAAAAATACCGACAGTAAACATTTCTCCTGCAGCGGGGTATAATTCATATCTTAAATCAGTATTCGTAATCTTTGTTCTTTTTAAGGAAGGGTTACCAGATACAGATGCGTTTAATTCAAAATCATAAATATTAAGGGCTGAAAGCTCTCTTAATTCTGGTCTAATTACCGTTTGTGATCCTGTAATTCTTAAATTAGCTTTTTGAGATAATTTTATAGTTGCGTTTACACCAGGTAAATAATCGGTAACTTTTGAATAGGTATGTCTTGGATCCCACTTTTTAACAGACCCTACTAATTGGTCAAAATTCTCTACCCTTAAACCCCATACTATTCTTAAACCATCGGATAATTTATTATCAAATTGTAAAAAGCCAGCATTTAAAATAGTATTTGCTAAGTATCTAAAATTTCTATTTTGTATTGAGTTGAAAGCAAACTTATTATCAGTACCAGTTCCAAAATTATTAGAAACAAATGCAGATTCTGCAGGCAATAATCTTAAAGCCGGATTATCAACTGGCATGGTGATGGCAAATAATTGTGCGTCGTACAAACGATCCTTTATTTGAATCATGTAACCCGCCTTAATTGTTTGTTGCTTTACTTTCAAAGTTAAGTCGCCGCCGCCCGTGTATATATAGTCAGATAAAGTTTGAAATATTCTGCTACCTGATTGTTGTGATAAAGTGTTTGAAATATTTAATACATAAGGGTCATTTCCAGTAAAGCTTTTTGTATACATTATTCTTCTTTGGTCAGGTGTATATGCATCTAAAATATTAAATGCACCGTACCAATTGAATTTTAATTTTTGAGATAAACTATGTTCTCCATTCAACTGATTGGTGAAAAATATATTTTGTCCAAATACAAATTCATTTCCTTTTACCAAATCCTGCCTTGTGTAGTCCTTACCCAATCTAGAATTATAAACATTAGAAGTTTTTACGTTTACGATTGCTTTATAACTAATTTTATTTAATGGATTTAAGAATATGGATAATCCAGCAAGAGCACCCATATTGATATCCTGAAAATATTTATTGTCCTTTAATTCTGTAATCGGATTAAATTTTTCGTCTGTAATTCCGTTTTGATTATTGGTATTATCTTGAAAACGATAAGAATTAGCATAACTCACACCAATCATACCTCCAATTTTCTTGCCCCATAAGTTTCCAGAAAAACCGCCATTCATTTGTACATTGATGTTTGGTTTTGCAGTTGTTAAAACTGGTGCCCAGTTATTAGACAAAGTTTTTCCTAATGCCGTTTTAGCAGCTAGGCTAGATGTATCAAAATTCGATTTAGTTGTATAGCCTGTAGGTAAAGCCCTGGTTCCATCATCTAATCCTAACCAATCTGTTTTGCCACCCTTGTCTTTAAAAAAGTCTTTACCAGTGATTAAGCTATTGACGCTTGTCCCTAATTGAACATTAAAGAAATTTTTTGTTGGAATATCTTTTGTATTTACTTGAATTAAACCACCCGCCCACTCACCTGGTAATTCAGGAACAAAAGCTTTATTAATAATGATATTGTCAATAATTTGAGAAGGAAACAAATCAAAAGAGAATGTTTTGCGATCTGCTTCTGTACTTGTTAATAATATACCATTTAACATGGCTTGGTTATAACGATCCGCCAAACCTCTTACAATGATGTACTTCCCTTCTTGGATAGAAGCACCTGGTGTTCTTTTTAAAATTTCGGCAGTATTACGATCTGGACTTCTTTTGATGGACTCAGCAGAAATAACGGAAGCAACTGTGTTGGTATTTTTTTGAAATGCAATTAATGCATTGTCCGTAGCACCTTTATTGCTTGTTTTGGTTGCACTTACAGTAACATCTGTTAATCTAGCTCCTGATTCTTCAAGTAAAATATCTAATAAAACCTCTTCTCCTGCGTTTGATGCTGAAATATCAGCGATTGTTTTTGATTCATACCCCACATAAGACAAAGTAAGTGTATATTTTTTATTTACATCTATTGTAAAGCTGTATCTACCTTCTACATCCGTTTTAGCAATCTGTGTTTTGTCAGATTTTAAGGTTAACGAAACTCCAATTAAAGCTTCATTTTTTACACTGGTAATTTTACCTGCGATTTTAGCTTTTTGCGCTTGAGATATAATTGCAAATCCTACGAAACAAATTAAGAGTAATAACCTTTTCACGATGTAATTATTTATTCAGCAAATATTACATTTCAATGTTACCGGAATGTTACCTCAACGTGAACTTAATATTAACTATCTATTGCGGCAATTGAAAGAATCATAACATATTGAATAGCAATACAATATAAATTTTTTAAAATTTTTCCTGGACTAGCTGATCCTAAACAAGGGCACCCCGATGAATCGGGGTGCCCTTGTTATTATCAATAAACTTTTTAAACTAAGTGATAAACGCTATGCAAATCCTTGGTGCATGTAAATGATACGTTTAAATCCTTAATGATGCCATCATTAATATCGTACACCCAGCCATGTATATGAAGTGGTTGTTTATGTTTCCAAGCATTTTGAACAATACTGGTTTTACCCAAATCATGCACTTGCTCCATTACGTTCACTTCTACAAAACGCCTTGCCCTTTGTGTTTCGTCTTTAATTTGATCCAATTCTTTATGATGATATCTATAAACATCTTTGATATGTCTTAGCCAATTGTCAATAAGACCAATTTGTTTATTGCCCATGGCTGCAATGACACCGCCACAGCCATAATGACCACACACAATGATATGTTTCACTTTGAGTACTTCTACCGCATAGGAAAGTACACTTAACATATTCATATCACTATGAACAACCATGTTAGCTATATTACGATGTACAAACATTTCGCCAGGATCAGTGCCTGTTATGGTATTTGCAGGGACACGAGAATCAGAACAGCCTATCCAGAGATATTCAGGTGTTTGTCCATGCGCTAAATTTTCGAAATAATTTGGATCTAGCTCCAATTGATCAGAAACCCATTTTTTATTATTAATCAATAATTTTTTATACGATTTTTTCATACTATTTTTTTACTTAGTAATTAATTACAACAAAGCACCTCTTTTGTTACGAGCATGCATATAACTAGTGCCCACTTACCTTAATTCTTTCTGGAATATTTTTGAATTCAACTTGTATGTTTTTTTGCTTTGCATTTTCTTTAAAATCATACAATATTTCTAATACATCTAAGTCTATGAAATGTGCATTTTTACCTTCAATTATAACATGAGAATCATTTTCAACATGCGTTAATTTATTTGCAATACTTCCCTTATTTATAAAAGTAACATGTTCACTTAGCGTAATAGTTATTAAACCGCCATCAACTTTTGGATCTTGATGAAATTTATAATCTCTGCGATAATTTGTTCGTAAAATATAAAATATGGCTACCAGCATACCTAATGAAATCCCCTTTAATAAATCACTAAACTGTATTGCAACTATGGTGATAATAAAAGGTACAAATTGCTCCCAACCCAACTTATACATCTCTTTAAATAAGGAAACTTTAGCCAACTTATAACCTACCACTAATAATACAGCTGCCAAACAAGGCAATGGAATTTGATTCAAATAAGCGGCAAAAAAGGCAACACTTACCAATAATAATAGGCCATTTACAATTGCAGATAATTTGGTTTTTCCACCAGCATTAACATTTGCAGAAGTACGAACAATTACTGCAGTCATGGGCAAGCCACCAATTAAACCAGAAATAATATTCCCAATTCCTTGCGCCTTTAGCTCCTGATTGGTGGGAGTAATTCTTTTAAATGGATCCAATTTATCTGCAGCTTCAGTGCTTAATAATGATTCCAAACTTGCAATAATTGCAATTGTTACTGCCAACACATACACTTTATAATTAGCAAATTGCGTGAAATCGGGTAATGTAAATTGGTTTACAAATTCGTTTACATTAGCAGCTTTAGGTAATTTAACCAGTTGTGAAGCATCTAAAACCCAATCAGGTTGGTACAAATAAAAAGCCTTGTTTAAAACAACCCCAACAATAACAGCAATAAGCGCACCCGGAATAAATTTGAAAAATGCATACTTTTTTAAGGCAGGTAGATCCCAGGTCAAAATAATAGCAATGGAAACAAGTGCTATTATAATAGAGCCAATTTGATATTGCATCCCGCTGTCTTTCATATACCCGATAGCTACTGGCGCTTGTTTTAAAATCAAAATAATACCAATAGCCGCTAACATACCTTTAATTACACTCGAAGGAAAATAATAGCCAATTACCCCTGCCTTTAAAAATCCAAGAACAACTTGTATAATTCCAGCAAGTACAACAGCAAATAAAAATGTTTCATAACTGCCAAGTTCTGTGATGCCATTTAAAACAATCACTGTTAGGCCAGCTGCAGGACCAGTTACACTTAATGCGGATCCACTTATAAAAGCTACAATAATTCCTCCAATAATACCGGAAATAATGCCGGCAAATAAAGGAGCCCCGGATGCTAAAGCAATACCCAAACACAAAGGCAACGCCACTAAAAAAACAACCAGACCAGCAGGCAAATCATCTTTGATGTATTTTTTTGAAAAAGAAGCGGAATGGTTCATACAGTAGTTTAGTTTAAAGTTAAAAAGTTAATTTTAT
>CALLKA010000163.1 GCA_938008665.1 uncultured Bacteroidota bacterium | reverse complement strand
TTATTAAAATCATTAATTTTTAGGGGGGTATTGCCTGTCAAATCGGTTTTTTTTTCACCGCAAGAAAATAACAATACCAGGCAAAAAATAAAGGTCCCTTTACGCATTTAGTAAATTTTCACTAAAATAGGCTTTCATATGCAGTTCTACAAGGGATTTATGATTAAATTTAGGGTATCCTATGTCTAACAAATCACTTGATACTTTACATGAATCCGTCCCAGTACAAAATAAACGTGGCTGGCGTAAATTTCTTGCCTTTATCGGTCCCGCTTATTTGGTAAGCGTGGGTTATATGGATCCAGGCAATTGGGCCACTGATTTACAAGGCGGCGCTGCATTTGGGTATCAACTTATTTGGATTTTGCTTTTAAGTAATATCATGGCGATTCTTTTACAAAGCTTAAGCGCAAGACTAGGTATTGTTAGACGCTTGGATTTGGCACAAGCCAATCGCGAAACTTATCCTCCGGCTGTTAACTTTGCTTTATACATTTTAGCAGAATTAGCGATAGCGGCGACCGACTTAGCAGAAGTTTTAGGAATGGCCATTGGGATTAAGTTGCTAACAGGTATTCCTTTAATGTATGGCACTTGTATTACTGTTTTAGATACGTTTTTATTTTTGCTTTTACAACGCTATGGTATTCGGAAAATGGAGGCCTTTATTATTTTATTGGTTGCGACCATTGGGTTTAGTTTTTTAGCACAATTATTTATAGCGAAGCCTGATTTGTCTCAAGCAATAGTGGGGTTCATCCCAACAAAATTATCACCAACCGCTTTATATATTGCAGTTGGAATCATTGGGGCTACAGTGATGCCGCATAATTTATATTTGCATTCGGCTTTAGTGCAAACGCGAAAAATTGACAGAACCCCCAAGGGAATTCGAAAATCCATCTTATATAATTTTATTGACAGTGCAGTTGCTTTAAATTTGGCTTTTTTCGTCAATGCTGCAATACTTATTTTAGCAGCATCCACTTTTTTTTATACAGGGCATCAAGGGGTAGCGAAAATAGAAGAGGCGCATTCGTTATTAGCGCCACTACTTGGTTCAAAGTTGGCACCTATCTTATTTGCAATTGCATTAATTGCGGCTGGTCAAAGCTCAACAGTTACTGGAACATTGGCCGGGCAAATAGTCATGGAAGGATATTTGAAATTAAGATTGAACCCCTGGATCAGAAGATTGCTCACGCGTTTATTAGCCATCACGCCTGCCGTATTGGTGATTGGAATAATGGGTGAGGAAAGAGTAGATGCCTTATTGGTGTTTAGTCAAGTTATTTTGAGTTTGCAATTAGGATTTGCAGTTATACCCTTAATTCATTTTGTAAGTGATAAAAATAAAATGGGAGAATATGCTATTGGTATAAAAATTAAAATATTTGCATGGATCATTGCCGCTATTTTGGTTTATTTAAATAGTCATTTGGTGATTGATTTTGTGGTTGATTTTTTTCAAAATTCAAATTCATTGATTTTAAAAATTGGGCTAGTGTTATTGGTGGTGCTATTTTTAGCGCTACTATTGTTCATTACATTTTATCCCTTAACCTTGAAGAATAAACCACAATCCGAAACAGATTTTCATGGCATGCCCATTGAATTAGATTGGTCGGATGATTTGCCGGTGCATCGCATTGCAATCGCTGTAGATTTTTCTGTAACAGATGCAAAGCTGATCAAGAAGGCGATACAACAAGCCCATCCAAGTGGTTTTGAACATACGCCTCACCAGGATACCCAATTCATTTTTATACATATTGTTGAAAGTGTCACTGCTAATTATTTACAGGATGCGAGTGATGATGCCGAAACCAGAAAAGACCAAGAAAGGTTGGATACATATGCAAAAGCACTTATCAGCAAAGGCTATCAAGTGAAAACCTGTTTGGGTTATAAAAATAGGGTAAAGGAAATAGTGCGTATTGTGCATGAATGCGACGCGCAATTACTCGTGATGGGCGGACACAGGCACCAAGGTTGGAAGGACTATATTTTTGGAGAAACCATCGAGTCGGTAAGGCATAAAGTAAGTATTCCCGTTTTAATTGTAAATCATAAGGGCGCCTAATCATATCCGTTTTCATGCATAGGAATGCGGGGTAATTCCACCTGATTTAAGGCGAATAAAGGCGCTTTTTAAGCGTAGTTTTTGTACATTTGTGCATTAAATTTCAAACATTATGGGACAAAAAATTAAAGTAGCTAATCCAGTTGTTGAATTGGATGGAGATGAGATGACCAGAATTATATGGAAGTTCATAAAGGACAAATTAATTCTTCCTTATTTAGAGATTGATATTAAGTATTATGATCTAGGAATGGAGTACCGAGATGAAACGAATGACCAAGTAACAATTGACGCTGCTAATGCGATTAAACAATATGGCGTTGGTATCAAATGTGCGACTATTACGCCTGACGAACAAAGAGTGGAAGAATTCAAGTTAAAACAAATGTGGAAGAGCCCCAATGGGACTATTCGTAATATTTTAGATGGTACTGTTTTTAGAGAGCCCATTGTATGTAGTAATGTGCCTCGTTTGGTACCTAACTGGACAGCACCTATTTGTATTGGTCGTCATGCATTTGGTGATCAATACCGTGCAACCGACTTTGTAACAAAAGGCAAAGGTAAATTAACCGTAAAGTTTGAAGGAGAGGACGGAACAGTGCAAGAATTTGAAGTATTCAATTTTAAAGGGGATGGCGTTGCGTTAACGATGTACAACACCGACGAAAGTATCTATGGTTTTGCACGTGCTTGTTTTAACCAAGCCTTGGTTAAAAAATGGCCTTTATATTTATCAACAAAAAATACCATCTTAAAAAAATATGATGGTCGTTTCAAAGATATTTTTGAAGAAGTGTACCAAGGAGAATTTAAAGCGAAGTATGAGGCTGCAGGTATTACCTACGAACACCGTTTAATTGATGATATGGTGGCGAGTGCATTAAAGTGGAATGGTAATTTCGTATGGGCTTGTAAAAACTATGATGGTGACGTACAATCAGATACCGTTGCTCAAGGGTTTGGTTCATTAGGTTTGATGACTTCAACTTTAATTACACCTGATGGAAAAGTAATGGAAGCAGA
>CALLKA010000162.1 GCA_938008665.1 uncultured Bacteroidota bacterium | reverse complement strand
ACATTTTTCGGTGTGCGGAATACTAATAGAGCCATCACTCACTTCCATATATGTAATGCCATAATCTTTACAGATACTCACATAGTCATCAAATTGACCACGCACTAAAAAGGCCTCAAATAAAGTACCTCCAAAATAAAGTGGAATATTATAAGACTGATAGGCTTCTAATTTTTGCTTGAGATTTGGGGTAACAAAAGAAGTTCCAAATCCCAACTTAATCACATCAGAATGTGGACCACCAACGCTCATGAAATTATGTACTTCATTTATGCTTAACCCCTTATCCATAATCATGGTTAACCCTGATGTTCTTGGCTGGGTGGTGCGTTCTGGAATTTGTGATAAATTAAAATTCATAATTGTATTAATATATATTGGCGCAAAGGTAACTTATTTTAGTTACCCATTTTTTGCTTTCTTGTATTTGGCTATGAGCTCAGTTACTTTATTGTCTTGGATAATCTCAGGATAAAATTTTAAAAACTTTTTTAACCATTTGGTTGATTTAGACAAAGCCATTTCTAACTGCAATAAACCATCTGCAGATTTTTTCATCATAAACAAAATTGCACTTCGGTAATAAATGAATAAAAATTTCCCTTGAGTAGATATATAGGCCAATTCGGTTTGCTCAAGTGCTACTTGTAATTGTCCACTGGATACCAAACATTTTATTAAATACTCCCACCCTGCAATTTGCTTTGGTTTATTTTTTACCACAGTGCCAAAAAAATAAGCAGCTTCCTTGTGTTGGTCCATATTCATATAACACTCGCCCATCAAGATGTAATACTCATTAATATGCTTATGTATACGTATCGCATGCTCCAATTGCTTGATAGCCATTTCCCATTTCGATTCCAACATATAGGTAATCGCAATTTTTTGATACAACCTACTGTCCTCGGCATTTAAATGCACCGCTTTTTTATAATGGAATCTTGCTTGGGCATAATTTTTCATTCGATGATAGCAATGACCAATCGCCTCGTAAATCACATCCTCAGGGCGCGATAATTCTAACACTTTTTCTAATGCTTCGATTGCTTCCTTATATTTTCGTAATCTTAAAAAAGCATCCCCCATATTACGATACGCATAATCAAATTTTTCATCAATCACTATTGCGAATTGATAAGCATCAATGGCCTTCTCATGTAATTTTAAACCCTGATAGGCTGCTGCTAAATTAAACCAAGCCAAAGCATTGTAAGGTTGTTCGTCAATCAACTTTTGATGCAGACGAATACTTTCCTCATTACGTCCTGTAAAATCAGTCCAGAAACAAATTTTGTATAAGGCTTCTTCATTGTTCGGATCCTCCTCTAATACCAATTGCAAACAATCAAACACTTTGTCAAAAGCTTCATGATCGTCATATACATCTGCTAATTCTAACAAAAGTTCGGTTCGTTCTTGGCCCGAAAATAAATGTAATGCTTCTTGTAATAACTCAATGGCCATTCCAGTTTGCTCCAGCGCCATATAGGCATCTGTTTTTAAAATATACAAATTCATATCCTTATGATCATACAAAGCAGCAGCGTCTAATAATGAAAGTGCTTCTTTAAAATTTCTGGTTGCCAAAAGCAGGTCCGCTTTCTTAATCATTAATAGTGCAGAAAAAGGATATTGGTTTAAAGCTAAATTAGCAGCTTCGATAGCTTCTACGACCTCATCCTTCTCGTCCAAATGTTCAATTATCTTTTCAAAGTCATCCTCTTCGATGTAGGCATTGGCCCTCCCAAACTTTAAATTTTGGTAACGTTGCATTAACTCCTGAATATCCCTTGCTTCCTCCTCTTCTTCATGCGGATTAAACATAATATGATTATTTACAGGTTAGTAAGGTGTTGATTATCAATATTTTAAATATTTAGGAGCCATCAACTACCCTTTAAATAAATATACAAACAACCCCTTAATAATCAATAATTTATTGTTCACATACCCCCAATTAATCGTTAAAAATATTTTTTATTATGAAGTTCAAAAAATACTACCTTCGTAGACGAATGCGTATTCTAAAAAACATATTATTGGTGACTTGTTTAATAACTGGTTTAGTTATTTCAGGTAGCACGTATGCAAGTACTGTAATTACAACTACGTTAGAATCAAAAAAAGTAGAAGATAAGTATTCATTAAAAAACTTAGGAAGTATGGCACGCAAAACAGCGAGCTTTTATACTTTAAAATCAAGTTTAGAATTCAAAGGGCTTAGCACAATAAGCAATAGCAGCAATGCCGCTTATTTAAAATATAACAAAGGAAATATCTCTTATGTAATTCCTTATCGTTACAAAGTAATATTGCCTAGATTCAAAACGCCTACGCGCATACAACCTTAGTCTTTCACTTCGGTTCAAATTAGTATATCAACATAGAAGCACAATACAAGTTCCTCAATTAGCAGTTAGCTTAATTTTCAATTTTACTTTTCCGTTCAACACACTTTAGTTAATCAAGTATTTGAAATTCCGATCTATTAATTTGAAATTGATTCAATGTTATTGGACTAAGATCTAATAGGTTTGCCCTATATGTAATAATAGTATCATTTTTATTGACAATGCTGTAGCCTAATACCAGGCCTTGCACTTCCTTAAAAGCAAATTCAAAAGTAGTCACAGAAGGTATTAAATCAGGTGTATAATAAACTTCATAAACAACGCCATCACTCAATTCTAGCTTCACTTTTTTACATGGGTAGCCCAACACCGTGATGGTATCAGTTGGGATTTCCTTCATTGAAATTAAAGTGGCCAAGTTAGCAGGCGGATAAATTATTTCTTGTAAATATTTATTATTACCAACCTCCTTTGTAACAACCGCTTTATCCTGTTGAATATTAAAAATTAAAGTTTGAACCAACTGCGGTGTGGTTAATGTAGTTTTACATTGTGTCCCTTTAATCCAAACTTTTTTAGAACCAATTTCCACCCATTCATTTTTTTGTTGCTGCTGAATATTAAATTGAATAGTACACTCCCCCAGCACTTTGGCTTGTGCATGTGCATTAGCGCTTATAAATAAAACGCATACAATAAGGGGGATATGTTTCAGGTTCATTTACTGATATAAAAAAAGAGACCTTCCATTAGGCAGGTCTCTTTTAAGTAAAAAGTTATTTTTTTGTTTTATCCTTCAATGTTTGCACTTTTTTTTGAGCTTCTACCATTTGCTCGTATTTGCTTTGCCAATTGCTTTTTTTCTTTGGCGTTTTTCTTTTCACATCAATATCAGCCAATATTTTATCATGATTAATAATTACTTTTTGAATCACTAATTGCATTAATAAAGTAATGACGTTTGATACGGTATAATACCAGGTTAAGGCAGAAGGTAATCCATTAAAAATGAAAAGTAACATGAATGGGAATATATAAGGCATGTACTTTAATGCAGGATTATCCTGCGTGGGTGTCATTGCCATATTATAGATCGACATCAAGAAACTTGTAAATACCGCCAATAAAGTGAATAAACTAATGTGATTACCAAAGCCCAATGGAATGGTAAATGGTAGTGTGAAAATTGAATCATAGCTCGATAAATCATGACTCCATAAAAAAGATTGTCCCCGCAATGAAATAGCAGAATTAAAGAAACTATACAACGCAAAGAAAATAGGAATTTGTAATAATGCTGGAATACAACCCCCTAATGGGTTTACGCCTGCTTCTCTGAACAACTTCATCTGCTCCATCGCGAAACCTTGTTGGTCATCACCCAATTTTTTCTTGATCTCATCAAGTTCAGGCTTTAATACTTTCATTTTAGCACTACTCAAAAAACTTGAGTAAGTCAAAGGAGAAGTAACTAGACGTATAAAAATGGTGAGTAAAAATATAACCCAGCCAAAGTTTTTAATAAAGCCTGCAAAAAAATCAAACACAGGCATTAAAATATATTTATTAATAGGGCGAACAAAGGAATATAGGTCTCTTCCTAAGTTAACTATTTTCTCCATTTCAGGCGCTTGTGATTTTAATATTTGAAAATCATTAGGCCCATAATACAATGAAAAATCAATGTTCGCATTATCACCGGTCAACTTTGTTTGCAATTGCGATTGCATAGTAGCTAAGCCATTGCTGCTATCAATTTTACGTTGCCAATCAACTTTACCAGAAACAAAGCCTTGTTTGTAAATAATGGAAGTGGCGAAAAATTGCTGTACCAATCCAATCCATTGTACTGGCTTTTCGAATGTGTGTGTTGTATTACTTGAAATATAATCAAACTCATTTCCTTCCGAAAAGCAAATATTTGACATTTGACGCTCATACACAGAAGTACGCTCTTGTTGATAAGAATGAACATCCCACAAAAAATTAACTTGTTGGTTCGTAAACAAAGTTGACGCACCCTGTAATTGAATGGACCAATCTACATTGTACTTATTTGGCGCCAATGTAAATAAGTGACGAATCACTTTGCCATTAGGAGTTGTCCATACATACTCCAATTTTTGTACACCCTCTTTTGTAGGTAATACATTCACCGATGGGAATAACACTTTATTAACTTGCGCAGTTTTATTGTCCCCTATATTAACAGCATAATTCAAGGAACTACTATCCCCTAATTGTACCAATTGCTTTTGATTATTGGTATACTTTTTTAAGGTAACACCAACCACTTGTCCTCCTTTATTACTGAATTTCACTTTTACTAAATCGTTTTCCAATTCAGTAAATTGCTCTTGAACAGAATCTGTAATTACATTAGCAGTTGCGCCACCAATTTTTGCAGTATCGGAGATGATTGGATTTTTAGCAGCCGCAGCCTTAGCCGCTTCCGCTTTTAACATCATAACAGAGTCATCAAAATGCTTTTTGTAAGCAGTCAATTCAGTTTGTTGCTTGTTGGTGTACCAGAAATAAGTAAAAAACAAACCTGCTAATAATATAAACCCAATGATCGTATTTTTATCTGTGTTCATTTGCGAAATTTTAACCGTATTTAACGAGGGCCAAAGGTATCGTTTTTTTACAAATTTCGGCTGTATTTACCCCCCACCTGGTACAAGGCATTGGAAATTTGGCCTAAACTGCAATATTTTACGGCCTCCATTAATAGGGTGAAAATATTTTCATTATTTATTGCAGCTTTTTGGAGCTTTTTGAGATGAATTTCGGCCACAGATTGGTTTCTTTTTTTAAAGGAGTCTACATGCAGTATTTGCCCTTTTTGTTCAGCTGTGGAGGACCTAAAAATGGCTTGCTGATCAGCATTGTGTTTTTGTTCCTGATTCACAAAAACATTTACCCCTATAATAGGAATTTCACCCTCGTGTTTTTTTGTTTCATATAACAAACTCTCCTCCTGAATTTTAGTACGCTGATACATTCTTTCCATAGCACCCAGCACGCCGCCCCTATTATTTATTCTTTCAAACTCTCGCATCACTGCCTCCTCCACCAAATCCGTTAATTCTGTAATTAAGAAACTTCCTTGTTGGAAATTTTCAACTTTAGTGGTGCCTAATTCTTTATTAATAATTAATTGAATTGCAAGTGCGCGCCTTACACTTTCTTCCGTGGGTGTAGTTATCGCTTCATCATAAGCATTGGTGTGTAAACTATTGCACTGATCATATATCGCATATAAGGCTTGCAGCGTGGTTCTGATATCATTAAAATCAATTTCCTGCGCATGCAAACTTCGGCCACTGGTTTGTATATGGTATTTTAATTTTTGTGAACGCTCATTTGCATGATACTTATGCTTCATAGCGTTGGCCCAAATTCTTCTCGCCACTCTTCCTATAACCGCATATTCAGGATCCATCCCGTTGCTAAAGAAAAAACTCAGGTTGGGAATAAAATCATCAATGGCAATCCCCCGATTCATAAAATATTCAACATAGGTAAAACCATTAGCTAAAGTAAATGCAAGCTGTGTAATTGGATTGGCGCCTGCTTCAGCAATATGATATCCAGAAATAGAAATCGTATTCCATTTTGGAACTTCTTTACTACAGTATTCAAAGATATCGGTAATTAATCGCATTGAAGGCTTAGGAGGATAAATGTAAGTTCCTCGGGCCGCATATTCTTTTAAAATATCATTCTGAATGGTACCTGAAATTTTCTTCACATCAGCACCTTGCTTTTTTGCTAACGCAATATACATGGCTAATAATGTAGATGCGGTAGCATTAATCGTCATCGACGTGGTAATATTCTCCAGTGAAATACCGTCGAATAATGTTTCCATGTCTTTCAAGGAATCGATAGCTACACCTACTTTACCAACTTCACCTTCTGCAAATTCATGATAGATCGGAAGAGCACACGTCT
>CALLKA010000161.1 GCA_938008665.1 uncultured Bacteroidota bacterium | reverse complement strand
GCTCTAACCAACTGAGCTATAGGCCCGCATCTTTCGATGTAGGCGGCAAAAATAGGAAAATTTGACTATCTATTGAGGGCTAGTTGCGTAATTTTTAACCTTTTTTAAAGTTAACTACCCGTTTTTTCTGCTATTTTTGCCGAATGAAGAAAGTAATTATTACAACATCCTCTTTTTTGCTTTTTGGGCTATTTGTGCAAGCACAAACTCCAACGGTTAAAGCAAAGGATTGGTCAAAAATGGATTTAACAGGCCGTGCTGCTGATCATTTAGTGTTTCAATTTGGTACTGATATGTGGACCGGGAAGCCTGATAGCGTTAATACTGGAAATGGATTTAGTCGACATTTCAATATCTATTTCATGTATGATAAGCCTTTTAAGTCTGATCCTCATTATAGCGTAGCTTTTGGTGCTGGTGTAGGAACAAGCAATGTATTTTTTGATGATCATACTTTGGTGGATGTAAAAAGTACCGCTAATTCATTGCCTTTCAGAAAGCTGGATTCCCTTTCAAGTTATTTCTCAAAATCTAAAGTGACTACTATTTACTTTCAAGCACCTGTTGAACTTAGGTATTATACAAATCCTGAAAAACCTTCAAAATCTTGGAAATACGCTGCTGGTTTAAAAGTAGGCACCTTGCTTAAATCATATACAAAATCAAAAAATTATGTAAATGGGGCTGGCAATTCAGTGTATGGTAAATCATATATTGAAAAGAGAGTCGGCAATCGATTCTTTGGTGCAACTAATATTGAACTTACAGGCCGTGTGGGTTATGGTATGATTTCATTTGATATGGGCTACCAAGTAACAGGGGTATTACGTGATGGCTTTGGTCCTGTAATGAATAAGGTTTCAGCAGGTATAACAATCAGTGGATTATAATTAACCTTATATGAATATTTAAAACCCTCTACAATTAATAGAGGGTTTTTTCATTCCCCTCACATTTAGATTATCTTTGTAAAAACAGTGCACTTTGATAGAAAAAAAGAAAATATTTAAGAAGGAAGAAAAATCGGTTTTGGTGAGTGTGATTCAAAAAGATCAAACCGAAGCGCAGGTGGATGAGTATTTGGATGAATTGGCATTTTTAGCAGAAACAGCAGGTGCAAAAACAATTAAATCATTTAAGCAAAAATTACCGCATCCGGATTCTCGCACTTTTGTGGGTAAAGGAAAGCTAGAAGAAATAAAACAATATGTTGCGTTAAAGGATATTGATGTTGTTATTTTTGATGATGAATTATCTGGATCACAAATTACCAATATTGAAAAAGAAGTAAAGTGCAGGGTAATTGATCGAAGTGATTTAATCTTAGACATATTTGCAGCCAGAGCCCGAACAGCACAAGCTAAAGTGCAAGTGGAATTAGCACAGTACCAATATATATTACCGCGTTTAAAAGGGATGTGGACGCATTTGGAACGTCAAGGCGCAGGTATTGGTTCAAGAGGTCCAGGTGAAACTGAAATTGAAACGGATCGTCGTATCGTGAAAGATAAAATTTCATTATTACGTAAAAGATTATTGGAGATTGACAAACAAGCTTTCACGCAACGCAAGGAGCGTGGTGAGTTTATACGTGTGGCCCTAGTAGGTTATACAAACGTTGGCAAAAGCACCATCATGAACTTAATTAGTAAAAGTGATGTGTTTGCTGAAAATAAATTATTCGCAACCCTTGATACTACAACGCGTAAAGTTGTTTTTGAAAACACGCCTTTTTTATTAAGTGATACCGTAGGATTTATTCGTAAGCTTCCGCATCATTTGGTAGAAAGTTTTAAAAGTACTTTGGATGAAGTACGTGAGGCAGATGTTTTATTGCATGTAGTGGATGTGTCTCATGCGCAGTACGAAGATCAGATTGCAGTGGTTAATAAAACTTTGGTTGAGCTAAAAGCATTTGATAAGCCGGTGGTCACTATTTTTAATAAGATGGATTTGTACCAAGAAAAATATTTTGATGAATGGATATCAGATGAAGTGAAGCAGGATCTTTTATTGGAATTAAAAGATAAGTGGAATGGCATCACGAATAATCAAGCCGTATTTATTAGTGCCATTGAAAAACAAAATATTGAGGAATTAAGAACCGTTATTTTACATAAAGTAAGAGACATGTATCAAATCAGATTCCCTTATAAAACAGTTTACTATACCTAATGAGTCAGCTGAATTGGAAATTGGTTACGGAATTCCCATTAACCCTGGAATGGCCAGAAAATAACCTGCTTGAATTAGAGGTAGATGGGCAAAAATTCACCTTAGGAAAATGGAAGGAGGGTTATTACGCTTTTGCGAGTAAATGCCCACATGCAAGTGGCAGGATGGCCCAAGGGTATATTAACCCGCTTGGTCAGGTAGTTTGTCCGTTACATAGATACAGTTTTGATATGAAAAATGGCAGAAATACGAGTGGGGAAGGCTATTTTTTGAAAACATACCCCCTAGAGTTAAGAGATGACGGACTTTTTATTGGTTTTAAGCCATTTTCTTTGTTTTAATGTTTTGTTCTTAACTAAAATTTATTATTTTTGCCACCCTTAAAAGGAACACTCCTCCTTAGCTCAGTTGGTTAGAGCACATCACTGTTAATGATGGGGTCCTCCGTTCAAGTCGGAGAGGGGGAGCACAAAAAAAGCCTTGCATTTTGCAGGGCTTTTTCTTTGTCTATCATTCAGTTAGGCTAGTTAAATATTTTTATTTAAGTTCCATTTTAAGTTAACTTTGTAAAGTAATGAAGGAATATATTGGCAATACTTAATAAATGCACAATGGCAAAGAAAGAAAATAATATTACAAATTTTAATGAGCATTTAACTGGACGTTATGGTGAAAGAGGTTCAGAGAGAAGAACTGAATTTGAAATAAAGGCAAAAGCATTTTTAATTGGAGAATTGATTAAAGAAGAAAGAAAAAATGCTAAAATGACGCAGGAACAATTGGCGGATAAGATTGGTGCCAAAAAAAGTTTCATCTCTAGAATTGAAAATGGTAAAACAGATATTCAGCTATCTACCTTATATAGATTACTTGAATTTGGACTAGGTAAAACCGTGGAAGTTTCTGTTAACTAAAACTACCTAAACTTGAGGTCGCAATCTGCGACTTCAAGCTGCAACTTTGTTGGGTGATTGGCATTGCAACATATTTTCTTCACTATTTATTTTCTAAATAGAGACATTTTTTTAATTTTGTTCTAAATCAAATAGACTCAAAATGAACGCACCTTTCAGCAAGTACCTCTACATTGGTTTTTTATTATTAGGCTTATACCAAGCCATTTTCTCTAAAGACTATGTTCAAGCAGCAGCATCTTTAGGTATAGGATTAGCATTTGATCCTTTCAATCCAGAACAAAAATGGAATGACAGACCAACTTGGCAAAAGGCAGTTTTGATTATTCACCTAGCCTTGGTCGCAGCAATGTTTGGTTTTGGCGTTGGATTGAATGATAAATAAACCTCCTGCAAATTTTATACAAAGTTCAACCCTTCAATCTCCAGATAGTAACATACTCATTTAAGGAATTATAGTTGCATCTTTCGTCTATCAGTTAGGATATTAGCTACTAAGACAATAACACCTCAGCTGGGATTTTTAATTCTTGATGAAACAACTTAGCTAACTCAAGGGTCAATGGCTTCTTTTTGTTGAGTAAAGAAGAAACATATCCTTTACTACCCATTTTCCCAACAAGGTCTTTATTCTTTAATCCTAATTCGCTCATCTTTACTTTAATAGCATCAATAGGATCTGGAAGTGGAATGGGATAGTTGGCATCTTCATATTGTTTAATTAATAGAAGGGCTACTTGTAGCTTTTCACCTTGTGGCGTATTTGCTTTAACCTTATTCTCAAACTGAACATCTACCCAATCAAGGTATTGCTCATACTGTTTTTTAGTCTTTATAATTTTCAATTCCATATCCTTACTTTTTATATTGTATTATTGTTACATCTATTTTATCATAGTCACTATGTGTTCCAAACCATTTAATCTGTATCGCTTTATACTCAAACACCATTCTAACTACTAATCTATATTGATTACCCATTATATTAAATACAACTCTATCATCACTCACTAAACTTACATTTCCATATACCTTTTTAAGTTCATTAAAACTTTTAAAGTCTTATACTAATAGTTCATGATACCATGCAAATAATACAGTCCTTGCCATAGGATATTTTTTGGCATATTCAAGTAGCGTTCTTCGGGTAATAATATTA
>CALLKA010000160.1 GCA_938008665.1 uncultured Bacteroidota bacterium | reverse complement strand
GCAAAAGATATTCGTGAAACATTTGCGCGCATGGCAATGAATGATGAAGAAACAGTTGCTTTAATTGCAGGCGGTCATACTTTTGGTAAAACGCATGGTGCTGCTGATCCAAGTAAATATGTTGGTAAAGAACCAGCTGCTGCTCTAATTGAAGAACAAGGTTTAGGTTGGAAAAACACTTTAAATACTGGTAACGGAGTAAATACAATTACTTCTGGTTTAGAAGGAGCTTGGACAACAACACCCACTAAATGGAGTAATAACTTTTTTGAAAATTTATTTGGATTTGAGTGGGAATTAACAAAAAGTCCAGCAGGCGCAAATCAATGGAAGCCAAAAGCGGGAGCAGGTGCCGGAACTGTGCCAGATGCACATGATCCAGCAATCACACATGCGCCAACCATGTTAACAACTGATATCGCATTAAGAGTGGATCCAGCTTATGCAAAAGTTTCAAAAACATTCCATGAAAATCCTGATCAATTTGCAGATGCATTTGCAAGAGCATGGTTTAAATTAACGCATCGTGATATGGGACCTCGTTCACGTTATGTAGGATCGGAAGTTCCTGCAGAAGTTTTAATATGGCAGGATCCAATACCGGCAGTGACACATCAATTAATTGACGCTACAGATATCGCAGCATTAAAAACAAAAATTATTTCTTCTGGATTAACCGTATCTGAATTAGTGGCAACGGCATGGGCTTCTGCTTCCACTTTCCGTGGATCAGATAAGCGTGGTGGTGCAAATGGTGCACGTATTCGTTTAGCGCCACAAAAATTTTGGGCAGCAAATAATCCAGCACAATTATCTAAAGTGTTAGATGTTTTGGAAGCAATTAAAACTGCATTTAATACTGCGAATAAAGAAAAGCAAGTTTCTATTGCTGACTTAATCGTTTTAGCAGGTGGTGCAGCCATCGAAAAAGCTGCGAAGGATGGCGGACATGATATTAATGTTCCTTTCACACCTGGACGTGCTGACGCATCACAGGATGAAACAGACGTTGCTTCATTTGCGGTATTAGAACCTATTGCTGACGGATTCCGTAATTATATCAAGCCACGTACTTTAATCTCTGTTGAAGAAATGTTGATTGATAAAGCACAATTATTAACTTTAACAACGCCTGAATTAACAGTGCTTGTTGGCGGATTACGTGTATTGCATACCAATTTTGATGGATCAAATCATGGCGTGTTCACAAACCAGCCTGGTGTATTAACCAATGATTTCTTTGCGCATTTAATTGACTATTCAACCACTTGGAAAGCGACAGATGCACACCAATATATTTTCGAAGGAAGTGATCGTGCAACAGGAAAAGTAAAATGGACAGGTACAAGAGTAGATCTAATATTTGGCTCTAACTCTGAATTACGTGCATTAGCTGAAGTATATGCATGTGATGATGCTAAAGAAAAATTCCTGCATGACTTTGTTGCAGCATGGACGAAAGTGATGAACTTAGATCGCTTTGATTTAGTATAAAATAATATTCTTATATATAAAAGCCTTCTCAATTCAATTTGAGAGGGCTTTTTTTATGCCTATTAATAACAAAAGCGTAGTGTTTTTAAATGTATTTTACATAAATTGCTAACTCAAAATAATGAATATGGGATATCATCCAAACTTTAGAATGAATGTGTTGTCTTACCTTAAATTCGGAATTGCAATTTTGGCAATTTTAATTAACCTGAACCTACCTGCACAAACTAAGCTCGATTTAACTACAATGAACGAGTTTAATAAGCCTACCGCTAATTGGCATATTGCGGGAAGTGTTTATGCGGACATCAATAAGAGTCATCATATTAGTTTTACGCCAGGTACAGGCATACTCGTTAACATGCCTGATTCAGCTGCACATAAGGATTTATTTACCAATTTTAAACATGGTGACATTGATCTTGAATTGGATTGTATGATGGCCAAGGAATCTAATTCAGGTATTTATTTGCAAGGTAGATACGAACTACAATTATTAGATAGTTGGGGCGTTATTAAACCTAGGTCAACTGATATGGGTGGTATATACGAACGTAACGATAGTAAAAGACCAATAGGACAAAGAGTATTTGATGGTCGTGCACCAAGACAAAATGTAAGTAAAGCGCCAGGTTTATGGCAGCATTATAAAATTTCGTTTCAAGCACCCCGATTTGTGAATGGTGTAAAAACGGAGAATGCGAGAATTTTGAAAGTTGAATTAAATGGGGTGGTGATTCAAGAAAATATTGAATTGTCAGGACCTACCGCTGGTTCAATTTCAAGAAATGAAATAGCAGAAGATGCATTAAGAATACAAGGTGATCATGGTCAAGTAGCATTTAAGAATATTGTGATTACAAAATTTCCTGATCAAAAACCATCATTGTCTGAAATGAGTGTAAATATATTTCAAGGAAGATTTGAAAAAGAGCCGGATTTAACTAAGTTAAAACCAACGAAGCAAAAAACAATTCCAAATATTACTGTGAATATGGAGGGGATACCTAAAAACTTTTATTTATCACAGTATAAAGGAAAATTGATTATACCTGAATCGGGGGAGTTTAATTTAAATTTTGTTTCAAAAGGAGGTCCAGCAACAATCAAGATTGATAATAAAATAATTTTTCCTTATGACCGTAAAGGAGGAAAGACAACAATCAAATTACAAAAAGGGGAATATCCATTTGAATTAATATTATCTAAATATTATGCATCTGAAGTTGCTACCATCTCATTAAAATTGAGTGCAAGTAATTTAAGAGAATATGTAATTAGTGATCCTAAAGTATTACAGTTAAGTACTAAGGATCCAGTGTTGGTGGAAGCAAAGGAAAATACAATTCTTAGAAGCTTTATGGATTTGCCAGGAAGCAAGCGCGTTACGCACGCTGTAAATGTGGGTACTGCTGAAAAAGTAAACTACACTTATGATTTAAATACTGGAATGGTGATACAAGTTTGGCGCGGCGACTTTTTAGATGCAAGTCCTATGTGGATTGACAGAGGCGATGGTTCATCAAAACCTTTAGGAGCAGTGCAATATTTTGGCACCCCTACATTAGCTATTAATAAATTAGCCAATTCAAATGCTGCATGGAATTCAGATACTACGGGCACTGGTTTTATTTCAAAAGGATATGTGTTGGATGAATTAGACCGCCCTTCATTTAAATACAATATGTATGGTAATTCAATTACCGATGTAACAAAAATGTTGGACAATAGACAAGGTATTCAAAGAACCATCCTGTTGAAAAATACGGCTGATCAATTGTTTGTACTATTGGCATCGGCAAATGTCATTGAAGAGGTTTCTGCTGGCTTTTATATCATGGACGACCATGCTTATTATTTAAAGTTAGATGATATTGGAACTGCAAAGCCAGTTATTAGAACTCAAAATGGCAAAAAAGAATTAATCCTGCCTATTCAAAATAAAATCACTTATTCAATATTATTTTAAGCATACCATTTATGAAATCAAATCAAATAAAAAGTTCAATGCGTTTAATAAATTATATACTTTTTTTGTTTGTTGCTATTTTAGGTATGCAAACAAATAGTTATGCGCAAGAGTCACCAAAAGAAGAAGATTTTTTCAAAATCAATAAATTAAGATCACCTGAAGGCACATTATTAGAAGTGGGTGGATTATGTACTATGCCTGATGGTAATTTAGCGATTGCTACAAGAAGAGGGGATGTATATATTGTCGAAAATCCGACAAGTCCCAAACCATACTTTAGAAAGTTTGCTTCAGGCTTACATGAGTTATTAGGGATTGCATACAAAAATGGTTCCTTATATGTAGCACAAAGAGGAGAATTAACTCGTTTGCAAGATGCGAATATGGACGGTAAGGCAGATATTTTTGAAACTATTTATGCATGGCCTTTATCAGGTAATTACCATGAATATAGTTATGGGCCAAAGATTGCGCCTGATGGTTCCTTCTTTGTGACATTAAATTTAGGTTTTGGAGATGTGTGGTGGTCAGGTACCAGCTTTGTTCCATGGAGAGGATGGGCGCTTCATATTTTTGAAGATGGAAGAATGGAACCCTGGGCAACAGGTCTTCGATCTCCTTGTGGCATAAGCATGATTGATGGAGAATTATTTTATACCGATAACCAAGGGGATTGGGTGGGATCAGGTAGTATCATGCCAATAAAAAAAGGCGCTTTTTTAGGTAACCCTGGAGGACTCGTTTGGACCAACATGCCGAACTCGCCTTTGAAATTAAATCAGGAGGCTATATTTAGCAAAGTAAATCCAAGAATTGAATTTGGAGAAGATGGTAGAAGAGCGAAGCCGGAGAATATTGAAAAAGAATCATACAAATCATTAGCAGATATTAAAAAAGAGGTACCAGAATTACAAATGCCAGCGGTATGGTTGCCACATGGGGTATTGGGAATTTCAAATTCTGAAATTGTTAAAATACCCAAAGGTGTTTTTGGTCCTTTTGAGGAACAATTACTAGTAGGTGACCAAGGACAAAGTAAAATATCTCGTGTATTCATGGAAAAAGTGAAAGGAGAATTACAGGGCTGTGCTTGGGATTTCAGAAGTGGATTTCAATCTGGCGTATTGCGTATGTCATGGGCAAATGATGGCTCCTTATTTGTGGGAGAAACCAATAGAGGATGGGGATCGGCAGGGGAAGCGAATGAAGGAATGCAAAGATTGTATTGGAACTCATTCATGCCTTTTGAAATGAAAACAGTAAAAGCAATGCCGGATGGTTTTGAAATAGAATTTACGAAACCGATAGATAAGAAAAAAGCAACCAACTTATCTTCCTATTTGGTAGAGAGTTTTAATTATAAGTATACGCCAGTATATGGTAGTCCTCCCATGAATTTAAAAAAATGTCCTGTGAAAGGTGTGAAAGTTTCTGAGGATGGTTTAACCGTGCGAATTATTGTGGGCGATCTAAAACAATATTATATCCACAAAATTTCATTAGATGGTATCAGGGATCAGGATAGTTCTTATTCTTTAGTGCATTCAACAGCTTATTATACTTTGAATAATATTCCTGATGGCCCTAGTTTATCATTGAAGGAAGTGAGTACTAAAAATGTACCCACCACTACTACAGCTGTTGCAAAAGTAAAGGCGGGGGAAGTAATGACGTATGAGCAAGTTAAACCTTTACTGATTCGCAATACTTGTGTTGCTTGTCATAACCCCAATAAAAAATTAGTGGGACCAGGTTTTAATGAAATAGCTAAAAGAAAATATTCAGTGGATAAAATTTTACAATTAATCAAAAATCCACAGCCTCAAAATTGGCCTGAGTATGCAACCCCAATGGCACCAATGCCACAAGTGTCTGAATCAGATGCGCGTAAAATTGCAACTTGGATAAATTCATTAGATAAATAGTGAAGGGATTCAACAACATATTTAAAATGCAACCATATATAGTTTATGTGGTTGCATTTTTTGTGTTATGTATTTCATGTACTAAGTCGGAGGGGCCGGATGTCAATATTGTTATTCCTAATCCAGCTGTCATCAATTCGGATTCAATTAATTATTTGGCGTTGGGAGATTCTTATACGATTGGAACTTCTATTG
>CALLKA010000159.1 GCA_938008665.1 uncultured Bacteroidota bacterium | reverse complement strand
ATGATACATTTAGGAGGGAATGATATCATTAATAAGAAAAAAGTAAATCGAAAAGAACTATTTAAAATTGGTATTGCTGGATTTTGTTTTAGTAATATAATGATGTTAAGCTTTCCTGAATATTTATCAGTGGAAGCTACAGAGTTGGGTGTACTGAGACCTTTTTTTATATACCTCAATTTATTTTTATCCTTACCTGTATTATTCTATAGTGCAAGGGATTTCTTTATTTCTGCCTATACTGGATTAAGGCAAAGATGGTTGAATATTGATGCGCCAATTGCTTTGGCAATACTGGTCACTTTTGGCAGAAGCGTTTATGAAATTATCACTCAAACAGGTGCAGGCTATTTAGATAGCATGAGTGGCATTGTTTTTTTTATGTTAATTGGAAGGTGGTTTCAGGATAAATCCTATGACTCTTTTGCATTTGATCGAGATTATACTTCATTTTTTCCATTAGGGGTAACTGTAATACAAGATGGTAATGAAATTAATAAACCATTAGCTGAATTAACAAAAGGGGAACGAGTTTTAATAAAATCAGAAGAAATGATACCAGCGGATAGTCTATTAATATCCAATGGTGCTTTGGTGGATTATAGTTTTGTATCCGGTGAAAATGCGCCCATTGAAGTGATGAAAGGGGCATTGGTTTACGCTGGCGGAATCCAAAAGGGGCGTGCCATACAATTGGAAGTCGTTAAGCCAGTAGGACAAAGTTATATCACCGAATTATGGAATAGTCCTTTATTGAAATCTGAGAAAAATGCAGAAAAATCATTTGTTCATCCTTGGAGTCAGTATTTTACTATAATATTATTTGCGATTGCGATTTCAAGCGGCATATATTGGAGCATCTATGACACCAGTAAAATAATGCCAGCAGTCACCGCTGTATTAATTGTGGCTTGTCCTTGCTCCTTATTATTGACAGTAACATTTACTTACGGAAATGTATTAAGGTGGCTTGGGAAAAGTAAATTTTACTGTAAAAATGCATCAGTTATTGAGGCGATTGATAAAATAGACACGATTGTATTTGATAAAACTGGCACACTCACCAACCATGCCGAAACGCAGTTAGCATATGATGGTGTTCCATTGTCAAATAATGAGATGTTGGCCATCAAATCTATCACCAAAGAATCGTTGCACCCCTTAAGTCAATTGATTGCACAATATTATTTTTCAAAAGTGGATGGTGTAGTTGAAGTTAATAAAATTGAAAATTTTATTGGTAAAGGAACCAAGGCCAATTGCGGTGACTTTGAAGTTTTAATTGGGTCAGCTTCCTTTTTAGCATCCAATCATGTTTATGCAAATCAGCAAAAGGAAGGATCGGTGGTTTGTTTGGCAATCAACAATCAATTTAAAGGACTGTATAAAGTAAATCATACCTATCGAAAAGGTATTTCGACGGTTGCAGATCATTTAAAAAATAGCGGGTTTCAATTGCATTTACTAAGTGGGGATCATCCAACCGAAAAGAATAATTTGATACAAATTTTAGGTGCTGATGTGACCCTATTATTTGAACAAAGTCCGGAGGATAAACTTAATTATATTCAACAGCTTCAATCGCAAGGTCGCAAAGTGATGATGGTAGGGGATGGTTTAAATGATGCAGGTGCTTTGCAAAAAAGTAATGTAGGGATAGCCGTGACTGATCAATCCCATTTATTCACCCCAGCAAGTGATGCCATTTTAGCAGGGGAGCAAATGAGTGTTCTTGATGAATTAATCAATTATGCAAAAAAAGCAAAATTAATTATCATACTCATTTTTAGCTTATCTATAATTTATAATATAGTAGGCATGTATTTTGCGACAAGCGCCCAATTGTCCCCGATGGTTGCGGCTATATTAATGCCCATTAGCTCAATAAGCATTGTGGCGCTTTCTGCGTTGCTTTCATTTCTGTTTTCGTCTACAATCAGATCTAAGAACTGATATATATCATATTTTGCTTTGACCTATGTCATTAGGAAAAATGAACATTCCCGCTAGATTTGTCTCAAATATATTTTCATGGGTGTTATTGTATTATTAATCATTGTAAGTGTTGTAGTAGCAGGCGGCTTTTTAATTGCTTTTTTATGGTCTGTGAAAACGGGGCAAATGGAAGACGATTATACACCTTCTGTTCGAATACTTTTTGATACTGAAGTCAAATTGACGGCAAATAGGGTCATTAAAAAAAAGAAGTAAACATAAATAATCATTTACCTAAATAATAATTAAAGCTTGATCATCATTAACCATTTAAATTAACCTTATGCAAGTAGAAAGTTTTCAATATGACAATAAAACAGTAAGGAATTTTGCTATTGCCACGATCATCTGGGGTGTTGTAGGAATGACGGTGGGATTATGGGTAGCATTGCAGTTGGTTTATCCCACAATATTAAACTTACAACCGTATTTCAATTTTGGACGCATCAGACCATTGCATACGAATGCGGTCATTTTTGCCTTTGTTGGAAATGCCATGTTTATGGGGGTGTATTATTCATTACAGCGCTTATTAAAAGCGAGGATGTTTAGTGATGTATTAAGTAAGATACATTTTTGGGGGTGGCAATTAATTATTGTTGCTGCAGCAATTACATTGCCTTTGGGACTTTCTACTGCAAAAGAATATGCAGAATTAGAATGGCCCATCGATATTGCGATTACATTAATATGGGTGGTGTTTGGATTTAATATGTTTGCGACCATAATAAAAAGAAGAGAGCGTCATTTATATGTTGCAGTTTGGTTTTACATCGCCACATTTGTTACGGTTGCAGTATTACATTTAGTAAACTCATTTGAATTACCAGTTACCTTATTTAAAAGTTATAGTTGGTATGCAGGTGTGCAAGATGCTTTAGTACAATGGTGGTATGGTCATAATGCGGTTGCTTTTTTCCTAACGACGCCATTTTTAGGGTTGATGTATTATTTTTTACCTAAAGCCGCGAACAGGCCAGTGTTTTCTTATAAATTATCTATCATCCACTTTTGGGCGTTGATCTTTTTATATATCTGGGCAGGGCCACACCATTTGTTATACACTGCTTTACCTAATTGGGCGCAAAGCTTAGGTATCGTTTTTAGTTTTATGTTGATATTTCCAAGTTGGGGTGGTATGATCAATGGGCTACTTACATTACGTGGGGCTTGGGATAAAGTAAGGGAAGATGTGATTTTGAAATTTATGGTGGTTGCAGTTACTGCATATGGTATGTCCACTTTTGAAGGACCGATGTTGTCCTTGAAAAATATTAATGCAGTAGCACATTTTTCCGATTGGATTATTGCGCATGTGCACATTGGTGGATTGGGTTGGAACGGGATGCTTACTTTTGGAATCATCTATTGGTTATTGCCAAGAATTTACAAAACAGAATTATATTCAAAGAAATTAGCCAATATTCATTTTTGGTTGGCAACATTGGGTATATTATTTTATGCAATACCCATGTATTGGGCAGGTTGGCAACAGGTTTCCATGTGGAAGCAATTCACACCAAGTGGTCAATTAAAATATCAATTTTTAGAAACCGTAACCTATATGGCACCATTTTATGCAATGAGGGCAATCGGGGGCATATTGTATTTAACGGGTGCAATTATAGGTATGGTTAATTTCTTTAAAACAATGAGTAAAGGTACTTTAGAAGCAAATGAAGCTGCAGAAGCACCTGCTTTGGAAAAAACCTATAAAAAGCATGATGGAGAGCATTGGCATCGTTGGATTGAGCGAAAGCCTACGCCATTTTTGTTATTATCCTTAGTTGTGATTTTAATTGGCGGTTTAGTTGAATTAGTGCCTACATTTTTAGTAAAATCAAATATCCCAACTATTTCAAGTGTAAAACCTTATACGCCATTAGAGTTGCAAGGAAGAGATATTTACACCAGAGAAGGTTGTTATACCTGTCACTCACAAATGATTCGTCCTTTTAGAAGTGAAACGGAACGTTATGGTGAATATAGTAAAGCTGGAGAGTTTGTATACGATCATCCATTCCAATGGGGTAGTAAGCGAACCGGTCCAGATTTGGCAAGGGAAGGTGTTGGCAATTTGAAAAAATCAAATACTTGGCATTATAATCACTTGGAAGAACCCGGTGCAATCTCAACTGGTTCAGTGATGCCATCTTATTCATTTTTAATTGATGATAATATAGATACCGCATCAACGCCACTGAAAATTAATGCGATGCGAACATTAGGAGTTCCTTATGAAGCTAACTATGCAAACAAAGCCAATGCAGATTTAATGTTACAAGCCAAATTTATTTCAGATGATTTACAAAAAGAAGGCATCAAAGTTGCTCCTAATAAAGAGATTATTGCGTTAATCGCTTATTTGCAAAGATTAGGAACAGACATTACAAAAAAATAAACAATATAAATTAATCATCATGTACAGTTTTATAAAGAAGTATACCGAAACAATGCAGGATCAGAATATATACCCGCTTTTTTCATTGTTGGTGTTTGTTGCGTTTTTTGTGGGTGTTTTATGGTATGTAAAAGTGCTAGACAAGAAGCAGGTAGATAAAATTAAAAATTTACCATTAGAACAATAATAAAATAATCTAAAAACATTTTTTATGTTAAAAAATAAAAATAAATTTCTTTTGTTATTGGCTAGCTTGGTTTCAGAAGCATCAATAGCGCAAACAAATACAATAGTTCCAAAGCCGACCACTACTAATTACATGGAAGGGCTGATGATTACGGTCGCTATAATATTGGTGGTTGTGGTTTGGATTTTAGCCCAAGTATTAATGATGGTTTCAAAAAAGGCAGTAGAAATTTCAAAACAAGGTGCATCTAAAGCAGTGATGATTTTTGTAGTCGTTATGGGATCTTTATTTTCAAATACTTTATTAGCACAAGCTACTTCGGTGATAACTGATAGTACAAAAGTAGTTACTGCCGATTTTTATGGGGGCTTATCTTACAATACTTTTTGGACAATGGCATCGGTCATATTATTGGAATTAGTAATCGTTTTTTTACTCGTTTTATTTATTAGAAATGTTTTTAGGGCAATTCATCCAAAAGAAAAAATAATCGTTGCTGGTAAAGTGCAAACTGATTCCTGGTTGCTCAAAACATGGCACAAATTAGATAAACAATTTTTTACAAAGGCAGTTCCATTAGAAAAAGAAGCCGATATGTTGTTGGATCATGACTATGATGGAATTAAGGAATTGGACAATGCATTACCACCTTGGTGGAAATATGGTTTTTATATTACTATTGTAGTTGCAGTGTTTTATATGTTAAAATTTGAAGTATGGCATACCGGAATGAATCCAACGGAAGAGTATAATACAGAAATGATCAATGCAAAGAATGAAACCGAGGCTTACTTGGCATCTGCAAAGGAAAATGTAGATGAAAATTCGGTAACGGATTTGGATGCGGCAGGAAATGCAGCAGGCAAAGAAATTTTCGCTAAAACCTGTGTGCCTTGTCATTTGGCGGAAGGGCAGGGATTAGTAGGACCTAATTTAACAGATGAATATTGGATTCATGGAGGCAGTATAAAGGCTATTTTTAAAACTATCAAATATGGTTTCCCAGACAAGGGTATGCAGTCATGGCAAACCACTTATTCCCCTGTGCAAATGCAACAATTGGCAAGCTATATTAGAAGTTTAAAAGGGACCAATCCGCCAAATCCCAAAGCACCACAAGGGGATTTATATAAAGAGGTAGCTGCCCCTGTAGACAGTACTGTAACAAAAAAATAAATGATACAAAACAGTAATAAGGATTCAGAAAGTATTGCAAATTATAAGAAACAGTCATTAGATCAAACTTTTAGAGATGCTGTTTCTACGATAAGCAAGGAAGGAAACAGAAATTATGTAAATCCACAAAAGCCTGGAGGAAAGTTGTATAATTTAAGATCCTATTTTAGTTATTTTTACTTGATTTTATTCTTCACATTACCATTCATTAAGGTAGAAGGAGAGCCGGTGTTCTTGTTTAATGTGTTGGAGCGGAAATTCATATTTTTTAGTAAAATATTTTGGCCGCAGGATTTTTTCATTTTTGCTATTGGCTTATTGACGTTTATTGTTTTTGTGATTCTTTTTACAGTTGCGTTTGGTAGAATATTTTGTGGTTGGGCTTGCCCGCAAACCATTTTTATGGAAATGGTATTTCGGAAAATAGAATATTTTATTGACGGTGATGCGAATCAACAAAAAAAGCTGAAAGCGATGCCTTGGAATACAGAAAAGGTGGTAAAAAGGGTAACTAAAATTTTTGTTTTCTTTTCATTATCATTTTTAATTGCTAATTTCTTTTTAGGTTATATCATTGGTATTGATGAAGTTGGTGTATTAATTAAAGAAGGAATTTTTGTTCACTTTGGCACTTTTAGTGCTTTGGTCATTTTTACCTTGGTTTTTTTCTTTGTGTATTATTGGTTTAGAGAGCAAGCTTGTATCATCGTATGTCCTTATGGTCGATTGCAGGGGGTATTGTTGGATCGAAACTCGATTTTAGTAGCCTATGATTATGTTAGAGGAGAGCCGCGAAGTAAATTGTCAGACAAAACGAATGATAAAGGTGATTGTGTCAACTGTCATGCTTGTGTTCGTGTATGTCCCACTGGAATTGATATTCGAAATGGAACACAGTTAGAGTGTGTCAATTGTACAGCTTGTATTGATGCTTGTGATGAAATCATGGATCACGTCAATAAACCCAAAGGTTTAATAAGATATGCCTCAGAAAATGGGATAGCTTCAAAGGAGCAAATGACTTACACCTGGAGGTTAAAATTGTATACCCTTGTTTTGAGTTTGTTATTAATATTTTTAGGGGTGTTATTGATTACTAGAGCTGATGTTGCAGCAAGAATTTTAAGAACGCCGGGACAAACCTATCAGTTACTAGCAGATAATAGGATCAGTAATCTATATAATATAAAATTGGTCAATAAAACAAGAAAAAATATTCATTTGGACTTAAAATTGGAGAATATCAAAGGTGAAATTAATCAAGTAGGGGTGGTTGACGTTCCAAAGGAATCCTATTTTCAAACCAGTTTTTTTATCACATTAAAAAATGAACAATTAAAGACGAGAAAAACAAAAGTTAAGATTGGTATTTATGAAAATGGTAAAAAAATGGATGTTTTAACTGCAATTTTTTTGGGACCATCAATTTAAAAAATATAATCATGAAATTTAATTGGGGATATAAAATATTGATTGTGTATTTGGTTTTTGTTGGCGGCATATTATTGCTTGTCTTTAAATCATCGCAGCAAAAATTTGATTTGGTTCAGCAAGACTATTATGGTGCTGAATTAAAATACCAGGAAGTAATTAATGCAACAAAGCATGCATCTGAATTAGGCATAGACTTGGGTTTGGTAGTGAGAGGAAGTTTTTTACACATCACATTGCCACCCATTTTCCAGCAATCGGAGACCAAGGGGGAGGTTCATTTGTATTGTATTGCAGACGAGAAGGGGGATTTGAAAAAAAAATTTAAGTCGAATAATGGGGAGTTTGATTTGGAGCTATTAACAACAATGAAAGGAAATTATACTTTAAAATTAACGGTACAGAATAGAGGAGTAAATTATTATTTTGAAAAAAAAATATTGCTATAAGCAAAAATAATGATGTCGTTAAACACCATATTTGAGATTGGCTTTTTTATGGGACTTATTGGAAGTGTTCATTGTATTGCTATGTGCGGCCCATTAGTGATGGCGTTACCTATTTCGCAGCAAACTAATTTTCAAAAATGGCAATCTATTTTACTCTATCACGCAGGCAAAATTTCGAGCTATACTTTATTGGGAATTATATTTGGTTTATTTGGCAGTCAGTTGCCATTGTACGGTGTCCAGGAAAATTTATCTATTGTTATGGGCAGCATTATGTTATTATATGTGGTTTATGTTTTTGTAATTAAACCAAAATTTATACCCAGATTTTTGCAATTTAATCAGTTATATACTTTTATTGTTAAAAAAATGGGACAGTTG
>CALLKA010000158.1 GCA_938008665.1 uncultured Bacteroidota bacterium | reverse complement strand
GATCTACACAGGCGAAGACACTCTTTCCCTACACGACGCTCTTCCGATCTTCACCGAATTGGCTCTTTGGGTATCATGTAACACGCTATGAAAAATACTAGGTGCAATAAAATAGGTAAATGCAATTGCAATGACTGATAATAATACCGAAATAATAACGCCCTGGTTAAATAAAACACCAATTTCATCCACTCTATTTTCTCCTGCACGACGGGAAATAAGCGCTTGAAGTCCATTATTCAATCCTTGTCCCATCACACCAAAAATCAAGTAAAAAACGCCTGTGATGCCTCCAATCGCCAATGCTTCTGAACTTAGGGCACCTAAGAAAATATTATTAATAACAAAATTAACCTGCGGTACCATGATGGCTAAAGCAATGGGCAAGGAAATGGCCAATATCTGTTTACTTGAAACTGTTACCTGTAAGGATGGATTGCTATTGTTGCCGCTCATATCGGCAAATCTACAATTAGTTTTTACAATGAACTGCCCCTTTTTTTATAATATTGCATAAGAATTACAACATGGCAAAGAAAAAAATTGGTATTTACGGGGTATTAGAAAGCACAGCAAACAATAAGGTGGAGGATTTATACCTTATAGTGGATGAATATGCAATTGCATTTTCAGTAAAAAATAACATCGCTAATACCTACCAATGTTTTGAATACTTTGTAAACGATCCTGAAAATATTGGATGGAATCAATTAGTAGCCTATCTTCAGAATAATTCAAAATTGATTCAAAACACTTATGCTAATATTTATTTTGTGATGAATAACAGTAGTTATATTGTCACAAAAAAATATAACATCGCCGACCCCTTATTGTATAAAAATGAACTCTCCTTATTACATGAAGTTTCCCCGGAAGAAGAAGTGCAATTAGCGCTATTAGCTAATGATAAAATGTTGGTTTATTCAATACCTGATCATTTAAATACATTACTTACCCGATCATTTCCAACGGGTAAATGGCATCATTATACCGAATACCTTTTGCAGCATCCTAAGGATGGGGTTAATGTGACCATGTTTAATAATAACTTTTGTGTGGTGATTCATCAAGAAGGACAATTAAAATTAATTAACCATTTTAAAGTAGGGGGGGATGACCAAAATACCTATACGCTTTTAAATACCTGTTCGAATGCAGGTATTGTTCCTAATGTTTTTTCATTAACCATTGCTGGATTTGATGCAGAACAATTGAGTTGGATTAAAACATTGCAAAGATATTTTGCAGATACGACAATATTAATGGCCCCGAATGAAGGTATTGGTATTAATTTAAACAAGGAGTTTCCGCATCATACTTACGCACCCTATTTTATATTTTAATGAGAATAATTGCAGGACAATATGGTGGTCGTCGTATTAATCCACCCCAAAATATGCCGCATACAAGGCCAACAACTGATATTGCGAAGGAGGGGTTGTTTAATATTTTGCAAAACAGGGTACAATTAGACGGTATTAAAACACTTGATTTATTTGGGGGCACTGGTTGTATCAGTTATGAACTTGCTTCAAGAGGGGCAGCTGAATTAACAATTGTTGAGAAAGATCCGATCATGCTGGACTTTATCAAAAAAAATGTGGATTTGTTGAAAATTGAAAATGTACATTTAAATAGGATGGATGTTTTTCAGTTTTTAGCTTCTTGTAAACAATCCTATGATATCATTTTTGCTGGCCCACCATATGCTTTAAATACTATTGACGAATTACCTAAAATTATTGTGCAACAAAAGCTAATTGCACCTGATGGATTTTTTATATTAGAACACACCCCGCGCAATGATTATACCCAATTTGCCGGATATAGTTTCCAAAGAAATTACGGCACCACTATTTTTAGTTTTTTTGCTTGTGTGTAAGATTCAATAAATTTTCGTAAATTATACTATGTTTAAAGACGAAGCAAGGAAATCCTTATTACAAAAGCGTCAAAATTTATCCCAAACGGAATGTATCAAATGGGATGATTTGTTATTAATACAATTTCAAAAATTAGATTTTTCAAAGATACAGACCATTGGAAGTTTTTATCCAATGGAAAAGCACAATGAACCAAATACAATTTTATTAACCAGCTACTTACAGCAGTTCATTCCCAATTTAATCATTGCATATCCTGTAATTGATAAAACATCGGGGACGATGCAATTTCATGAAGCTACTCCCGAACTTCATATGAATGCTATGGGTATATATGAACCGCATCAAATTAACCTGATTCCAAGTAATGATATTGACTGTTTCTTAGTTCCGTTATTGGGTTTTGATTTATTGGGACATCGGTTAGGCTTTGGTAAAGGGTATTATGATAAATATTTTTCAACATGCCATCATCCGCATCATCGTATTGGTATTTCCTATTTTGACCCCATGCCAAATATTCAAGATACCCATGAATTTGACGTACCTTTAACCCATTGTATTACGCCTTGGAATAGTTATGAATTTAAATAACCTCTTTTTAAAATCTTTTAGAGTTTTACTTTTACCATTTGCAATTGTATATGGTTGGATAGTTGCATTTCGTAATTGGCTTTATTTTAAACATTATTTAAAGTCTGTACAATTTAATGTGCCCATGATTTGTGTTGGTAATTTATCATTAGGGGGTACGGGAAAATCACCGATGGTGGAATACCTTTTATCTATTTTATCTGATGAATATAAATTAGCAACATTAAGTAGGGGATATAAAAGAAAAACGGAAGGGTATGCTTT
>CALLKA010000157.1 GCA_938008665.1 uncultured Bacteroidota bacterium | reverse complement strand
GAACTGTTTCTGCTTTTTAAAAAAATTTACAAAAAGCCAGTGTTGTAAAATATTACTTTAAATTATTTGCTTTTATAGCATATAAAAACTTTCCAAAACTAGATTTTAATAGATAGTACAATAGGCGTAATCTAAATTGCCAAATACGCGCAGCAATCGAATATCCAAAGTAGGATTCATACACTTGTGTATTTTCCTTAATAGAATTTAAATATTGATGTGTGCTTACACCAGCATCATCAAATTTTATTAAAGTTTCATTGATATAACCATAGGGTTCTCCTTTCAATCTGCACATCAAATCATAATCCATCGCAATTTTTATATCCACAGAAAATTGCCCTACCCGTGCATACACTTCTTTCCTAACAAACCAAGTGGGATGTGAAACAGCACGCATGCCTTTATACAATTGCGCAGGATCAAATGGAACGCCAATATTTACCCAAATTCCGCCGCGCTTCATATATATATTACCACTCGTCCACTGCGTTCCCGGGTGTTGCTTATAAAAATTCAACACATTTTCTATGACTGAATTTGAATAGTAAACATCCGCCGAGTTTAAAAGATGGATGATCGATCCAGATGCCAAATTTATTCCTTTATTAAAGGCATCTGAAATGCCCTTATCTCTTTCACAAATCCATTTACGGTATACAGGTTGTTGTGTTTTATTTAACCATTCGGAAATTTCATTATTGCTTGACCCATCTATTATATAATGATCATGGGGAGGAATTGTCTGACTATCCACTGAATTGCAGGTTTGCTGCAACTCCTTTAAATTATTAAAGCTGATAGTGATGACTGACAATTGTTCCATATGGTAAAAATAAGCCCATTTCATTACATATTTACTTTTACCACATTTACAATATATTTGTAGTATGGGGATTATTCAAAAACAAGGGGTTAAATCATCATTCTTTATCATGATGGGCTTTTTAATTGGAGCCGTTAACCTTTTGGTATTATTCCCCATGTTCTTCTCAAAAAATGACCAAGGTCTGGTCAGGGCCATGTTAGATATTGGGGCTACGCTTTCCGTATTTTGCACGCTTGGAACCTTGCCTGTGATTTATAAATTTTATCCCTTTTATAATCATTATTTAGGCCCTAAAAAAAACGAGCTCCCTTTTATCACCTTAATCATTAATTTAATTGGATTTGGTTTACTACTCCTCATTGGCTGGCAACAAAAGGATTTTATCATTCGCAAGTTGGGAAAATCACCCAGCTTAGGGCAGTATTTTAATTATGTGTATCCTTATACCTTTTTCTTATTAATTTTTTATTGGCTAGAGGCTTTTGCCTGGGGTTTAAGAAAAGGTGTTTATTCCAACTTTTTAAGAGAAACATTAATTCGTATTTTAACTACCCTACTTATTATTGCTTTTGGATTAAAATATATTGACCTTGTTGGCTTTTTAACCTTATTTAGTTTATTGTATGTAATACCTAGCTTACTACTATTAATTGACTTAATTCAATCCAAACAATTTTCATTTAAAAGTATACAAATCAGCAATGTCACCAAGCGACTTAAAGGAAAAATGTTCAGCTTTGCGCTATTCGTTTTCGCAGGACAATTTTTTAATTTACTTGCGCGTACCAATGATACTTTTATGATTGTTGGATTGCGAGGATTAAGTGATGCAGGTATCTTTGCGATTGCAACTTATGTTTCAGCAATTTTGGAAATTCCACAACGCAGCTTGAATTCAATCAGCATACCTGTATTAGCCAGTTCCTGGAAGAACAAAGATTTTGCGAACATCAAACATGTATATCATAAAAGCGTATCTAACTTATTAGCCATAGGGCTATTATTGTTTGGGCTGATTTGGTTAAATACTGATAATTTAATTGCATTTTTAAACTGGGTCAGTCACAAGGAAGCCGGCGGATACGATGCTATTGGTAAACTTATTTTTATATTGGGATTGGCCAAATTAATTGATTTAGCTACTGGCGTGAATAGTCAAATCATTGGCACTTCCAACTTTTGGAAATTTGATTTTTTTACCAACTTATTTTATATCCTTTTATCATTACCATTGAACTACTATTTGATAAAAAATTATAATCTCGAAGGGTTGGCATATTCTAATTTAATAGCGCTCACCTTATATAATAGTATCCGATTTTCGTTTCTTTACTTTAAATTTAGCCTGCAACCCTACACTTATAAGCATGGGCTATTTTTATTATTGAGTATTGGATTGATTTTGTTGGTGCATCAAATACCAACTGCAAATAATATTCTAGCTAATATTTTATTGCAATCCACGGTTTTTGGATTCAGCTTTTATTTATTGGTTTCTTGGATTAACCCAGCACCTGAAGCACTTGAAATAGTCAACAACTTTTTCAAAGAGAAATTACCCGCAATTTTTAGAAAAAAATAAGTGCCCTACTTTTTTTCCGCAACACTCACCAAATGAAATGGCGGATAGGTTTGTTGATGTACCAATTCAAAGCCACAATAAATAAGCATCTCCTTAATTAAGGCTAAGTTGAATACATGGTGATGCACCGCCCTATTTTCAATATTTAAATGGGTACGTTTTATTAAATCTTCCTTTGATTTTACAAAAGCATCATAGGTGAAATCATGCAATGCAATTACTTCCTCAAAATGTGTCGTATCCGATTCGGTGACATCGTTGTTATAATCATCAATCAAATGTGCCAAAGGGGTAATGGGTCGGTTGTGATCGAAAGTATATTCCTTATCTGGCAGCACTAATACCAAACGGCCATGCTGCTTCATTACCCTGCTCCAATCTTTTAATGCCTTAATTGGATTGGCAACATGCTCTAAAGAATGACAGGAAAGTACAAAGTCGTAGCTCGCATCTTTTACATCACTCAAGTCCGCAGCTTCACCAATAAACTGAAACCCTTTTTTATTTTTATAATAGCTATATAAATTACCTTGCTGAATTTCGCCCTCCCAAAGCGTATGATTAGAAAAATTAACACCATCAATCATCTTAGCATGCAAATAAATGGGGAATGCACTCTTAAAATTAAATAAAGCACTTGGCCCTCCTACTTCTAAACCAACTTGATTATTAAATGTTGCCGCCAAATTAATCATCTTCCTTTTTGCAGGCTGTTTGATATAAGAAATCAGGGTAATTAGTTTTTCAAATAAAGTCATGCTTAAAAATAATTAAGATTTAATAAAGTTTAAAAAAGTAGCTAAGCCTTGCTTCTTTTCCTCATCATAGATGTAACTTATATTCTCCGTGTAATACTTATGCAAATCATACACTTGTTCCTGCGCAGGTATCAAAGCGATGACCTCATCCAAATGCGCTAAACCATAGCCATTCGCTGTGTCAAAAGCTGCCATGAATGCTGCAGGAATGGGCTGATTGGCCACCCAGGCAGCAAATACAAAAGGTAACCCGGTATGTTGTTTCCAGGCCAAGCTAAGGTCATACACGTAGGGAAATTTAGATAAATTTTCCAAAGCCCTATCTCCAATAATCACACCGGCTGTGGTGCCAGAAATTTGAGCAATATACCCTTCGGTAGCCGATATAAATTGAACTTCTTTTTTCCAAAATTGCGACAACAATATCTTTAATAATTGTACCGAAGTCCTACTCTGATAATCTAAATAAATACTTTTTATTTGGTCTATAGGCACTTCACTAAATAAGGCCACCGAAGCCACGGCACCATTGGCGCCAATAACGTAATTGGAAATAATGAGGGGATCGGATAATTGGGGCAGAATAGCCACAGGAACTAACCCAATATCAATTTTCCCAGATAGTAAATCTTGTGCAATATTAGCTGGATAGGATTTGACCAAATCAATGCTCTTTAAAAAGCTTTCCTGCTCGATTCCTAATAATAATGGGCGGGTATTTAAATAACTTACCGCGCCTATGCGCCATCTTTTGTCCAATTGAATTAACTTTGCACAAAGAAAAACCTTTTTTTTAATATAGTAACTACTTCTTTAAAGCACAAGCAAATGTCAAAACTTACAGCCATTTCTCCCATTGACGGTCGTTATCAAAAGCAAACTGCCTCATTAAGCGCTTATTTTTCTGAATTTGGTCTTATAAAATACCGTGTTTTGGTAGAAGTACATTACTTCCTGTTTTTAGCTGATAAAAAGTTTTTTAAGGTTACCCCGGCATTACGCAAAGCATTACTTGCCGTAGTTGATAATTTTAGCGAAGCGGATGCTGAAAAAATTAAAACGATTGAAGCTACTACGAATCATGATGTAAAAGCAGTTGAATATTTTTTAAAAGAGGTACTTGACATTAATAAAGCAAGTGAATTAAAAGAATGGATACACTTCGGATTAACTTCTCAAGATATTAACAATACAGCCATTCCTTTAAGTTGGAAGGAAGCCATGGAAAATAATATTTTACCTGCGTACATCAATTTGCAAAATAATTTATTTCAATTAGCAAAAAAATGGAAAAAGATTTCCTTGTTGGCAAGAACCCATGGCCAAGCAGCATCTCCAACAACATTAGGCAAAGAAATTATGGTTTTTGTGGAAAGACTACATCATCAAATTGAATTATTCGCTTCCATACCTTACGCTGCAAAGTTTGGTGGCGCAACTGGTAATTTTAATGCCCATCATATTGCTTTTCCAAAAAAGAATTGGGTTAGCCTAGGCAATGAATTTGTGGATGATGTATTGGGTTTACAAAGAATGCAGTTTACTACACAAATTGAGCACTACGATCATTTTGCTGCGCAATGCGATACATTAAAACGTTTAAATAATATCTTGATTGATTTAAGCCGTGATATTTGGACCTATATCTCTATGGATTATTTTAAACAACAAACTAAGAAAGGAGAAGTAGGTTCAAGTGCTATGCCGCACAAAGTAAACCCAATTGATTTTGAAAATGCCGAAGGTAATTTAGGCCTGGCCAATGCAGTCCTAGAACATTTAGCAGCGAAGCTTCCTATCAGTCGTTTACAAAGAGACTTAACCGATTCGACTGTTTTAAGAAATGTGGGTGTTCCTGCAGGGCATATCACCATCGCATTAAATTCATTAGAGAAAGGTTTGAGCAAATTAATTTTGAACGAAGAAAAAATGCAGGCTGATTTGGAAAATAATTGGGCAGTAGTGGCTGAGGCAATTCAAACTATTTTACGCCGTGAAAACTACCCTAATCCATACGAGGCATTAAAGGACTTGACAAGAGGAAATAATAAGATTGATAAAAAATTGATGCATAAGTTTATTGATGGCTTAAAAGTAAATGCGAGCATCAAAAAAGAATTAAAAGCAATTACTCCGCATAATTACACTGGCATCACCGCGGAATATTAAAATGTCCCAAGCAAACAACTTTTATTAATCTTCGGCATCTGAGCAATCATTAAGTGGCGGCACTATTTTTTTTCTAGGTTCTTTTTTCAATAATAAACTGTGAATGGGCTTCATCCCTTCCTTTTCAATGGCCATCGTTAATACTTGAGCCGTTGCAGCTGCATCACCCCAAGCACGGTGACGACCTTCAATACGAATTCCTAAATCACGTGTCAAGGAACCCAATCCATATTTTTCCAATCCTGGGAAAACGCGTCGACTTAATTTAATGGTACATAATTTTGGCGCTGACCACTGAAACCCCGATTTTCCCAATAAATAATGCACGAAGGAATAGTCAAAGCTTACATTGTGGGCCACAAATATGCGCCCATTTAATAAGTTAAATATCTGTGGTGCTACCTCTTCAAATAATGGCGCATTTGCCACCATGGCATCGCTTATGCCGGTCATATTCACAATAAAAGGGGGTATTTTTTGCCTAGGGTTAATCAAAGTGACATATTTGCCCGTCACTTCCACCCCATTATGAATCACAATAGCAATTTCAGTAATCCCCGCCGATTGGGGGGTGCTGCCTGTGGTTTCGATATCTACTACTGCAAATTCCATTGAGTGGCTAAGGTCGTATTTTTTAGCAACTTATTGCTTGTCCCTTTTCCTTATTTTTGTGGCTCAATATAGGTAAAGAAGCAAAGCATGGAATTGAGTAAAAATTACATACCGGGTGAAGTTGAAATTAAATGGTACAAACATTGGGTGGACAACGGCTATTTTCACAGCACGCCCAATGATAAAAAGGCATACACCGTGGTGATACCTCCGCCAAATGTAACGGGTGTGTTACATATGGGGCATTGTTTAAATAATACAATTCAAGATATTTTGGTGCGTCGTGCCCGCATGCAAGGATTTAATCCATGTTGGGTTCCAGGAACAGATCATGCTTCCATTGCAACTGAAGCAAAAGTGGTTGCGATGTTAAGAGAAAGAGTTATCGCAAAATCCTCTTTAACCAGAGATGAATTTTTAGGATATGCATGGGAATGGAAAGAAAAGTATGGTGGCATCATTTTGCAACAATTAAGAAAAATGGGTTGCAGTTTGGATTGGGAACGTACCTCCTTTACCATGGACGCAGATTATTACGAGTCAGTTATAAAAGTATTCGTTGATTTATATAAGAAAGGTAAAATTTATCGCGGCAAAAGAATGATCAATTGGGATGTACGTGCGAAAACTGCATTAAGCGATGAAGAAGTTATACATAAGGAAGTAGCAGGTAAAATTTATCATCTACGTTATAAGTTAGATATACCCGGTGATGAATATATTACCATTGCAACAGTTCGTCCTGAAACTATTTTAGGTGACTCGGCAATTTGCGTGCATCCTAAAGATGATAGATACAAACACTTAGTGGGCAAATTTGCTTTTGTCCCATTAATTAACAGGCGCATCCCTATTATCGCCGATGACTATGTGGAAATTGAATTTGGTACTGGTGCATTAAAAGTAACGCCAGCGCATGACATGAATGATTTTGTTTTAGGACAAAAATATAATTTGGAAGTCATTGATACCATGAATGATGATGGCACTTTATCAGAAGCTGCTGGTTTATATATTGGACAAGATCGAATTGAAGTAAGAAAAATTATCACTAAGGATTTAGATGCCGCAGGAAATTTAGTTAAAATAGAAGATTACACACATCAAGTAGGCTTTAGTGAAAGAACCGATGCTATTGTTGAACCAAGATTAAGTTTACAATGGTGGGTGGATATGAAAAAATTAGCGGCACCTGCTTTGGAAGCTGTGATGTCGGATGAAATTAGTTTTCATCCTGCTAAATTTAAAAACTTGTACCGTCATTGGATGGAAGGTATTAAGGATTGGTGTATTAGTCGTCAGCTTTGGTGGGGTCATCGCATACCCGCATGGTATGATGAAGAAGGTAATTTTTATGTAGCACACAATGAAGCAGAAGTAAATGCGAATCATCCTGAAACCAAAGGAAAAAAATTAACACAGGATGCCGATTGTTTGGATACTTGGTTTAGTAGTTGGTTGTGGCCTTTTGAAGTTTTTAAAGGATTATCCAATCCAAATAATGCGGAAATTAATTACTACTATCCTACCAGCACTTTAGTTACAGCGCCTGAAATTATTTTCTTTTGGGTAGCGAGAATGATTATGGCCGGAGAAGAATACATGGGAAAGATTCCATTCAAGGATGTATACTTCACAGGTATTGTGCGTGATAAGCAAGGAAGAAAAATGAGTAAGAGTTTAGGAAACTCTCCCGACCTGTTAGGACTCATTGATCAATATGGTGCAGACGCAGTTCGTTTTGGTATTATGATTGCTTCTCCTGCAGGCAATGATTTGTTGTTTGACGAATCAACTTTAGAGCAAGGCAGAAATTTTAATAATAAATTATGGAATGCTACTAAATTATTGAAGATGTGGGAAGCACGTCAAAATAAGGAAGGTGAAATTCCAGAGGATGCAAAATTTGCTATGGATTGGTTTCAGGCGAAATTAACGAGCACACAAAACGAGGTGGATGAAATGCTAAAAACATTCCGATTAAGCGAAGCCTTAAAAACGATTTATGGTTTAATATGGGATGATTTTTGTAGTTGGTATTTGGAATGGATCAAGCCTGGCTTTGAGCAACCAATCCATCAAGGGGTATATGAAAAAACGGTTGAATTTTATGACGCGCTTTTACAATTGTTACATCCTTTCATGCCATTCATTACAGAAGAAATTCACCATACGTTAAAAACGCAGACAGAGGATTTATGTGTTAAACTTTATACACCAACATCAAAAGTGGATGATGCTGTTTTAAATGCAGGTGCTTTATTGCAAAATGTCATTTCCACTTTACGTGATGCACGTAATAAAAATCAGATCAAACCAAAGGATGCGATTGAATTACATATTCAAACATTGAATAATGCACCTTATCAAACAATACAAAAAATATTAGCAAAGCAAATTAATGCATCTGATATACAATATACCTCAAGCGCCATTAGTGCTTCCATTGTAGTCGCTTTAGAAAAAGATAAGTTTTATATTGTATCAGATCAAGCTATTGACACTGCCAGCCTAAAGGAAAACTTATTAAAGGATTTAGCGCACCAACAAGGATTTTTAATGAGTGTTAGCAAGAAGCTAGACAATGAAAAATTTGTTCAAAATGCAAAGCCAGAAGTTTTAGCCATTGAACAAAAGAAAAAAGCAGATGCTTTGGCGAGAATACAAACGATTGAAGAAAGTTTAGCGCAATTAGGATAGTATGAGTGAAATAATTATTACCCGTGCTGGTCTCCCCGATCGTGCTTTTATACGTTCAGTTTCAGAGCGCACTTGGCCAAGCACTTACGGGCATATTATATCTCAGGAACAAATTAATTTTATGTTGGACTGGATGTATAGTGATGCATCTTTAGAAAAACAAATGAATACGGGCTGCGAATTTTATATTGCAAGCAAACAGAATGATAATGGAGATATAGATGCAGTCGGATTTTGTTCCGTGAGTCCAGAGGAGGGCGCCCACAAACTAAATAAACTCTATGTGCTCCCCACTGCACAAGGCACAGGCGCTGGTAAAGCTTTATTAAATAGATCCATTGAAGTTGCCAAAGCAGCAGGATCAATCTCCCTATTTTTACAAGTCAACAAACAAAATACAGCTTACACTTTCTACTTAAAAAAAGGCTTTATCAAAGAACTCGAATTTAAATTTGATATTGGCAATGGCTTTTACATGGACGACTACGTCATGCGTTTGCATTTCTAAATTTTAGCAATTAAAATAGGCATTAAAATTAAAGCTGTTTTAGGTATAAATACGTTTTATACCTATGCGGTCACAATTTGTGACCGCATAGCAACATTTTTGCCCTATGTGGTCACAAATTGTGACCACATGCCTTAAAATAGCCCATATGTGGTCACAAATTGTGACCACATAGCCTTAGAAAATAAACTATGTGTTGCTAAATTTTCGAAATCACTACTCCTTCTAAACTCATTTGGCGATCGTTGGGATTGATTAAAATATCAATTTTGTTCTTCCATTTTTTATTCATCAAATCATGAATAAACCAGACACCATTATATTTTCCTGCATTAGAAAGTATTACTTTATCACCGAATGAAAATAATTCTTTTAAATCTCTACTAATAGCAATAACACGATGCTTTTTTGGATTCAAGCTATCCAATTTTAATCCACTAGCAGTAATTAATGGGGTGCTATCTGTTTCATTTGAATCAGTCGTATAAGTAGTCAAGGATACTTGTTTGAAAACATCAATGGAAAATGGATATCTGTGAACCAAATATTTAGGTTGCTTACCTGGATTTAAAACAAAGTAACCTATAATAATTACGACGACCAATCCAAGTCCAACCAACTTATTATTTTTCATAATATTTAAATTGAAAGGGTTAGGAAATTATACGATTAGATGGGTTTGTTTAACGATACCCATGATAAAAACGCTTTGTACCTGACTAATATTGTCAGCTTGACTCAATTTGTTCACGTGGAAATTGTAATAACTGTTCATATCCTCCGTGACAATCTTCAACATAAAGTCAAATTCACCTGAAATACTATAGCACTCCACCACATCTGGCAAATCGTTAATTAGTTTGATAAATTGCCCGCCAGATTGCTTACTGTGTTGATTCAAAGACACATAGCAAATAACCATCAATCCTTTTTTGACTTTTGTTCCGTCTATTAAAGTGGCATACTGCCTAATCACCCCATTCGCTTCAAGCCGCTTAATACGCTCATGCACCGGCGTAGTACTCAAATGAATCTGATCAGCAATTTCTTTCACTGTGATCCTAGCATTGCCTTGTAATAAGCGTAAAATGGCTAAATCCTTCTCGTCTAAGGAGATAGACTGTTGCGCAATAGCCGAATCTACTAATGGAGTACTACTTTTCATTGTTTTTTAGCATATATCATCATAAAAATAGTAATTAATAGCTGATTATCCTAAAAATGTTAAATATTTTATTATTTTATCCTATTTCATACCTTTGCCCTCTAAATAAATTAACATGTCTAACTTACAAAACATCGATTTTAGCCTACCTTATAAAGTAGCCGATATCACATTAGCAGATTGGGGTCGTAAAGAAATCCGTTTGGCTGAAGCAGAAATGCCAGGATTAATGAGTATCCGTGCCGAGTACGGTCCTAGCCAACCATTAAAAGGAGCTCGAATTGCGGGTTGCTTACACATGACCATTCAAACTGCTGTCTTAATTGAAACATTAACTGCATTAGGAGCGGAAGTAAAGTGGAGCTCTTGTAATATATTTTCAACACAAGACCAAGCCGCTGCTGCTATCGCTGCAACAGGCGTTGGTGTTTTTGCTTGGAAAGGCCAATCTATTGAAGAAGGTGACTGGTGTATTGAACAAACTTTATTCTTTGGAGGTGCAGACCGCCCTTTGAATATGATATTAGATGATGGTGGTGATTTAACCAATATGGTGTTAGATAAATACCCTCAGTTTGTTGCAGGAATTAAAGGATTGAGTGAAGAAACAACAACTGGTGTTCACCGTTTATACGAGCGTATGGCGAAAGGTACTTTACCAATGCCAGCGATTAACGTAAACGATTCTGTTACGAAATCTAAATTTGATAATAAATATGGTTGTCAAGAATCATTAGTTGATGCGATTCGTCGTGCGACTGATGTAATGATGGCTGGTAAGGTAGCAGTAGTTGGTTCATACGGTGACGTAGGAAAAGGATCTGCCGCATCTCTACGTGGTGCTGGCTGTCGTGTAATGGTAACTGAGATTGATCCGATCTGTGCTTTACAAGCAGCGATGGATGGATTTGAAGTAAGAAAAATGATTGACGCAGTAAAAGAAGCAGACATTATTGTTACCGCTTCTGGTTGTCGTGATTTGATCAACGAAAAACATTTCAGATCAATGAAAGACAAAGCGATTGTTTGCAATATTGGTCACTTTGATATTGAAATTGATATGGCATGGTTAAATAAAAACTATGGTCATACAAAAGATACTATCAAACCACAAGTTGACTTGTATAATATCGAAGGTAAAGATGTCATTATACTTGCAGAAGGCCGTTTGGTAAACTTAGGTTGTGCAACTGGTCACCCTAGCTTTGTAATGAGTAACTCTTTCTCTAACCAAACTTTAGCACAAATAGAATTATGGACCAACCATAAGAACTACGAAAACAAAGTGTACGTTTTACCTAAACATTTAGATGAGAAGGTAGCTCGTTTACACTTAGCAAAAGTAGGTGCTGAATTAGATGAGTTAACTACTGAACAAGCAGAATACTTAGGTATACCTGTAGCTGGACCGTTCAAGTCTGATGCATATAGATACTAAGCTATAAATATTTATTAAACTAGGCACCAAATTAAACGATTCAAATTGCGAATGAAAAATAGCAAATGAAAACACTTGATTTTACCGCATAGTTGATAGAATAATTTCAACTTTCCCCTTGCCGTCCCGATAAATCGGGACGGCTTTTTTATGTATACCCAATAAATGCAGCAATAATTTTTAGTATCTTTAAACCAACATTTAAAAAAGATTCATCAACCACTATTAAAAAGGCCTTATGAAAATATCAAATTTTATATTTACCGTTTCTTTACTTGTAATCACAATTTTTTCGCATGCACAACAAATTGCAATAATACCAGAACCCTTTCAAATGAAAGTTGGCAATGGCAGCTATACCCTTCCCAAAGGACTGGTAATTAATGCACCCGCTTCAGCAAGTGCAATTAGCGACTTGATTTCAAAAAAAATGAATGCAGTCACAGGAAACCAAATAACTAAATCAAGCACTAAATCAAATATTGATATACAAATAATTAACGAAACTGAATTAGGCAAAGAGGGTTATCATTTAGATGTGAATGAAAAAGGAATTCAAATTAAAGCCAATACCAATGCAGGTTTATTTTATGCTTGGCAATCATTACTTCAAATAATGCCAACTGCCGTATTTAATAATAGCATACAAAATAATGTTAGCTGGAAAATCCCTTATGTATCCATAACCGACAAACCTCGTTTTGGATGGAGAGGTTTGATGTTAGATGTTAGCCGCCACTTTTTTACAAAAGCAGAAGTAAAAGAATATATTGACAATATGGTGTTATATAAATACAATGTATTGCACCTTCACTTAACAGATGACCAAGGATGGCGTATTGAAATTAAAGCATTGCCTAAATTAACAGAAGTGGGCGCATGGCGCGTGGATCGCAAAGGCAAATGGGCAAATATATCTACCCCAGCTTTGGATGAACCAAAAACATATGGCGGTTTTTATACCCACGAAGATATTAAAGAACTAGTGGCATATGCAAAATCAAAATTCGTAGAAATTTTACCTGAAATTGATATTCCAGGGCACAGTATGGCCTTTTTAGCCGCTTACCCTTTAAGTACGACGCCTAATTATAATTACCAAGTTAATGCAGGTACTGAATTTATGGATTGGACAGGATACAATGGACATGCAACAGCAAAAATTGATAACGCATTGAATCCTGCGAATGAAACTGTT
>CALLKA010000156.1 GCA_938008665.1 uncultured Bacteroidota bacterium | reverse complement strand
TGGGTACAAGCCTCTCAAGCAATTGAGAGGCTTTACCATTTCTAAGGGCTGTACTATTTTTATTTCGGCAAGTTGATTTTCCAATGACCATACGCTTCAGCATAAGCCGCCATAAGCAGATTATTAGGATGAATGGTCTTCAGCACTTTAATTCGACTAACTGCCTCATCTTCATTAGCGTAATACCCTACACCAGCACCTGCACCTAAAGCGGCCCCCATAGCCCCATCTGATTCCAATAATTCAACTGATGCACCCGAAGCATTCACGATGGCTTGAGTAAAAAGGTCACTTAAATACATATTGGCTAAACCTGCTTTCAATTTTTTGGGTTTTACGCCTACGTTACCTAATAATTCGATCCCATAAACCATGGAGAAAGCAATTCCTTCTTGCGCTGAACGAATGATTTCTGCCGATTGATGGCGGTTAAAATCCAAATACTGGAAACTACCTCCAAGCGTTTGATTTTGGAAAATACGCTCAGCGCCGTTCCCAAAAGGCATACAAACTAAACCATTAGATCCAATGGAAGCTTTCGCTCCCAATTCATTCATTTGAGAATAAGACAATGAAGCAAAGAAATTCTGCTTCACCCAGCGATTTAATATACCCGTTCCATTAATGCACATCAATACACCAATGCTTGTTTTGGACGCAGTGTGATTCACATGGGCAAAAGAGTTAACTCGGTTTTCTTTGTCAAATTTTAATTCATCCGAAATCCCATACACCACTCCAGATGTCCCTGCTGTGGTAGCAATATCACCAGGATGTAAAACACCTAGTGAATAGGCATTATTAGGCTGATCGCCAGCCTTATAAGTCACTTTAACACTTGAATTCAAACCTAATTCAACCGCAACGGAGGAGGTAATAGTCCCATGATCTGAAAACAATGGGCGTACTGGCGGAAAGATTGCTTCAGGAAAACCAAAATAATTCATTAAATCATTAGCAGGGTGCGAAGCTTGAAAGTCCCATAAGATCCCTTCCGATAGGGCAGAAGCCGTTGTTGTAAATTCGGATGTAAATCGACCTGCAATAAAATCGCCAGGCAATAATACATGTGAAATTTGATTAAAAACCTCCGGTTGATTTTCTTTTACCCAAGCTAATTTAGCTGCGGTGAAATTGCCAGGTGAATTCAAGTAGTGGCTTTGGCAAAAAGCTTCTCCCAAAGCTTGGTAAGCTTTATCCCCGTAAGGCGTTGCCCTCGAATCACACCAAATAATGGAAGGACGCAACACTTGTGCCTGTTTATTAAGCACCACCAATCCGTGCATTTGATAGGAAATTCCAATCGCACCTATATTTTGGGGATCATATAAACCTGTGGAATTCGCTTTTAAAATGGCATTTTTAACACAAAACCACCAATGCTCTGGATCTTGCTCTGCAAAACCGGGTTGAGGTGAAGATATTTCATTTTCAACCTCAGGATACGAAGTAGAATAAATTAATTGTTGGTTTGCAGCATCTACAATACTAACTTTAATGGAGGAAGTTCCCACATCAATTCCGCACAGAATCATTTTAAATAGGTTTAATGTTAACAATAGGCATAAAGAAACACCAAGTTACTAGTCATTTTGCTTTATCCAATATTCAAATAA
>CALLKA010000155.1 GCA_938008665.1 uncultured Bacteroidota bacterium | reverse complement strand
CCGAGTACCACCAGCAGCCAAATGTTGCACTGCTTCCTCATACCCTTGTTGGGCTGTTTCAAAGTTGGTTGACAACCACCCTGGCAGATGAATATGAAATCCTTCTAATAAATTTACAAAATACCCACTCCAACTTATAGCTACCACGATATTACCAATGGCATATTCCAAAATCAAAGCCCATCCGATAATCCACGCAATTAATTCTCCAAACGTTACATAAGCATAAGTATAGGCACTACCTGCAATAGGAACCCTACTTGCAAATTCGGCATAGCACAATGCGCTAAACCCGCAAGTGATTGCAGTAATCACAAATAAAAGAGAAATGCCAGGACCGCCATGAAAAGCAGCAGTACCAATAGTTGAAAAAATCCCTGCACCTACTACAGCAGCGATACCCATAAATGTTAAATCACGAACACCTAATACTTTTTTTAAACCACTTGTGCTATGCCCATCACTTAATCCCGCCGCTGCATCCTGTACAATTTTATCGATTGACTTTTTTCTGAAAATAGACATAAGGAAATTAATTTATTTTGTTCGATTCATTAAATAATGCGCTAACTCAATAATGGGTTGTTTGCGCTTTTCTACGACGGCAATATTTTCCAAATGTGCAAATGCTTCATTCATATACTTGGCTTTTAGCTGCTCCGCCCAATCATCTACTTTACAAGCTCTAAAAATTGCTAAAACTTTCTCCACCTTATCCGGTGGTTCAGATTTCATCAATTCATGCAAATCTGCTTTTTGTATTTTATTGGCAACCTCTAACGTATGTATTAATAAGAATGTTTTTTTATTTTGCTTTATATCACCACCTGGCTCTTTTCCAAAAAGCGCAGCATCACCAAATGCATCTAAGTAATCATCCTGTATTTGGAAAGCGATCCCAATTTTTTTACCAAATTCATATAATTGTTTACAATTATTTTCGCTCGCCCCGCCGATGATTGCCCCCATTTCCAAACTAGCGGCTAATAATACAGAAGTTTTTAAAGTGATCATTTCTATATACGCATCCAAACTCACTTTTTCCATTTTTTCAAAATCCATATCCAATTGCTGCCCTTCACAAACTTCCTTTGCAGTAGTATTAAAAATTTGTAATATTTTAGATAAATGTGTTGACTGCACTTTTTGAATATATTCATAAGCACGAATCATCATCACATCCCCAACTAATAAAGCGGTATTATCGCCATATTTAATATGAACCGTAGTTTTACCTCTTCGCAAACTTGCCGCATCCATCATATCATCATGAACCAATGTAAAATTGTGAAACAATTCAACCGCGTTGGCTAATTGATAGGCGTCTGGATGTATATCACTAAACAGTTCATTACCTAGTAAACACATCACAGGTCTAATACGTTTGCCCCCAATATTTAAAAAATATTCACCGGGCGCATACAAAGTATTAGGGCTTTCAGGAAAATGAGGATGGTCAAATTCCTTATTAAATTTTTCTGATAACTCTTGAAAACTATACATGCTACAAACCTAAACATTATTCACAAGATTTCATAGCTCCACTCCTCCTTGTTTTTGCCGATTTTAGCAATTATTAAACAAATTTAAAATCCTTTTCCCCTTAAATTTGCATACCCCAAAAGGATACCTATGAAATTAACCCGATTTATAACCACTATTAGCTTTTTGATGATTACCTACTTGGCAAATAGCCAAGCTAGTACTGAAGAATATACGAGTCCCTATAAAAAGGCGATCGGTTTTAAATTGAATCCTGGCGCCATCAGTTACAGAAGCTTTTATACCCGAAATAAAGCAGTCGAAGGAATAGGTTTTATTTCAATAGATGGTTTTCAATTGACCATATTAAATGAAAAATATTTCCCATTTGCCAATGCCGAAAACCTTACTTGGTATATTGGTTATGGTGGTCATTTTAATTTGTGGAGTGAAAAATATAAACTCAATAATCCTGCAAAAAGTGCAGGAGTTGCTGTTGGTGCAGATGGTATGTTAGGACTGGACTATAAATTAAAAAATGCACCCATAAACATAAGCGTAGATATACAACCCGCATTTAATTTTGTAGGTGCTAGTTATTTTGATTTAGGTTGGGGAGGTATTGGAATTCGCTATACAATTAAATAAGTCTGCAACATCTTTTGCCAATTACACTTATGCGTTTATTCCTTATTTAAGGTAAATAGAGAATCTACAAATTCGTTTTTTTCAAATAAAATCAAGTCGTGAATTTGTTCTCCAACACCAATATATTTTACTGGTATTTTACATTGATGCGCAATTGCTAACACTACGCCACCTTTTGCAGTACCATCTAATTTTGTAATAGCCAAAGCGTTTACATTCGTAACCGCCATGAATTGTTTTGCTTGCTCTAATGCATTTTGACCGGTGGAACCATCAAGGACCAATAATACTTCATGTGGTGCATCTGGCAATTGCTTTTGTATGACCCGCTTTATTTTATTCAACTCATCCATCAAGTGCACTTTGTTATGTAATCGACCAGCGGTATCTATAATTACAACATCCGCATTTTTCGCAATGGCTGATTGTACCGTATCAAATGCAACTGCACTTGGATCCGATCCCATATTCTGTTTCACAATGGAAACGCCTACGCGCTCACTCCAAATAGTTAACTGATCAACAGCTGCCGCCCTAAAGGTATCTCCCGCACCCAAAATTACTTGATTGCCAGCTTGCTTATACTGATGTGCTAATTTGCCAATGGTCGTAGTTTTACCAACCCCATTTACGCCAACCACTAATATCACATATGGTTTTTTATTCGCAGGTGGTTGAAAGCCCATTTGATCCGAGGGTGCATCCACTAACAAACTCACTATTTCATCATGCAATAGTTTATTTAATTCTGAAGTGGAAACATACTTTTCCTTTTTTACACGATCTTGTATACGTTCAATTAAGGATAAAGTAGTATCGACCCCCACATCGGCCCCGATTAATGCTTCCTCTAATTCATCCAACAAAGCATCATCTACCGTTGTTTTACCAATGATGACTTTAGAAATACGTTCAAAAAAACCTTGTTTGGTTTTTTCTAAACCTTGGTCTAAGGACTCCTTTTCTTTTTTCCCAAATAACTTTCCTAAAAAACTCATGGTGTAAATTTAAGTAAAATAACAATCCTAATATATCCTTGTTCGCTTTGATACCTATAAAAGAAAATCCCCTCCCGTAAAACGAGAGAGGACTTAAAATTTTTATGTTAGTTACAATTGTCTTAGTTTAAGACAATCAGAAAACTACTTCGCTAAGAATTCTTTAACAAGATCTTTGTGAACGATAGACTCTTTAAAGGTATATGCACCAGTTTTTGGGCTACGTATAGCTTTAATTACTTTAGTCCAGTTTTTTGCTTCAGCAGAAGCCTTAAGATCCTTTACTTTCGCGTTTTTCGATGCTGCTTTTGCCATGATTATTTAATTTCTTTGTGAACTGTTACTTTTTTCAAAATTGAATTATACTTTTTGAACTCCAAACGATCTGGTGTGTTCTTTTTGTTCTTTGTAGTAATATAACGACTAGTTCCAGGTAAACCTGTAGTCTTGTGCTCTGTGCACTCTAATATAACTTGAACTCTGTTTCCTTTCCTTGCCATGATGGTATATTATAAATTATACTTAATTAATTGGTTGATTAGATTTTTTCGCCATCAGCTCTAAGACCCTTAACCACTGCTGCTAAACCATTTTTATTGATGGTTCTTAAAGCATCAGTAGATACTTTAAGCGTGATCCAACGATCTTCTTCTATAAAATAGAAGCGCTTCTTCTGCAAATTTGGAAGGAAACGACGCTTTGTCTTAATATTTGAATGCGAAACACTGTTTCCAGTGATAGGTTTCTTTCCAGTTACCTGACATACTCTAGCCATGAGAAATTATTTTTTACGGACGGCAAAGGTAAGTAAATATCAATTACCCTCCCATTTATTTTAGTGTTTTTTTAGAGATTTAGTGCATTTAGGGGTAAAAAAGGCTAAAATATTGGTTTTCATGCCAATAGATTCGTCTTGAACACTGGTTAAGCGTAATATTCGGCCCTTAATTCCTGCACCCTTTTATCCTCCATATACTCGTCAAAAGTCATCAATCGATCAATGATTCCTTTAGGCGTTAATTCAATCACCCTGTTTGCCACCGTTTGCATGAAAGTATGGTCATGTGAGGTCATCAATACCACCCCTGGGAAATTTTGACATCCTTCATTGAAACTTTGGATACTCTCCAAATCCAAGTGGTTGGTCGGCTGATCTAGCACCACCACATTCGGATTCTGTAACATCATCTTGCTCACCATACAACGCACTTTTTCTCCTCCACTCAATACATTTGATTTTTTCATGACATCATCCCCGCTAAATAACATCTTACCTAAAAAGCCCCTGATAAATGGCTCGTCGGCATCCGTTACATTGGCTGGAACAAATTGTCTTAACCAATCCATTAAACTTAAGGGTTGCAAAAACTCCTCATTATGTTCCATGGGTAAATAGGCTTTGGTAATGGTGGTACCCCATTCAAAACTGCCACTATCTGCCGCACCTTTGCCATTTATAATTTCAAAGAAATAAGTAATCGCTAATGCATCCTTACTTAAAAATGCAATTTTATCATTCTTACTTACTGAAAAAGAAACATCTTTAAATAACACACGACCATCCACTTCTTTCTTTAGTTTTTCTACATTTAAAATTTGATTTCCCACTTCACGCAAGGGCTGAAATATAATTCCAGGGTACTTTCTGTTCGATGGTTCTATTTCCTCGATGGTTAATTTTTCCAAGGCTTTTTTCCTGGAAGTTGCTTGCTTACTCTTACTTGCATTCGCAGAGAAACGGGCGATGAAGTCTAATAATGCAGCACGCTTGTCTTCGTTCTTTTTATTTTTATCATTCATTTGACGCGCCATCAATTGTGATG
>CALLKA010000154.1 GCA_938008665.1 uncultured Bacteroidota bacterium | reverse complement strand
ACTATGAAAACTTACAATTTCAAAACCTATAGTGAACTTTTTACTCATATTAGTAGTTTAGAAAATGAATATTTTTTAAACTATCTATCAAATGGAAAATATACAAATATCTCAATAAATGATTTTAAAAACAAAGTTATTTGCTTAAGTCTTGCATTAAAAGATTTGGGTATTCAAAAAGGAGATAAAGTTGGTATTTTTGCAAATTCATCTCCATTTTGGTTAATTTTACCTGGTTTTGCCGTTGTTGAAATACTAATTTTATTTGAGCGTGATTTAGGAACTGCATTATTGGTTTTGATCATTTTTATTGGAATGTTGATTTACCAACAAAGTATTGTAAAACCACATGACCTTAGTAAAGTAAACCTCGCGTTTATGACCGCCAATGGTATAGCAAGTATTGTATTTAGCTTTTTTGTTATTGGCGCCATGCTTATTCAAATGTATCTTTAACCAATAAAATAAATTAACCTTGCCTAGAATTATTTGTATAGATTATGGTGGGAAAAGATGTGGTTTAGCAGTGACTGATCCACTTCAAATTATTGCGACTGCATTATTAACAGTGGAGACCAAAAATCTATATACTTTTTTAGCGGACTATTTTAAAAAAGAAGAAGTGGAACTTATTTTAATTGGGGAACCGATTAATTTGGATAATACGCCAACACACGCTACACCTTTGGTAAAAAAAGCCATTGTAGAACTTGAAAAAAAATTCCCCGCCATACCCGTGGTTACCGTGGATGAAAGATATAGTTCCAAAAATGCGGTGCGTGCTATGGTGGAGATGGGAATGAAAAAAGTGGACAGAAGAGATAAGAAAAACATTGATTTGGTTGCAGCAACCATGTTATTGCAGGAATATCTGTCTTACCGCTCCTAAAACCACCATTTATTGATAACTTTGCACCCAATATCTAAGGATATTCCAGTTTTATAATTAATGATGAAAATATGATTTTACCTATTGTTGCTTATGGAGCAGCCATACTTCGAAAAGTGAGTGAGCCGATTGATGCGGACTATCCTAATTTGACCAAGGTCATTGCCGATATGTGGGAAACCATGTATGAAAGTAATGGGGTAGGATTAGCTGCGCCACAGGTGAATAAAAATATTCGATTATTTGTCATGGATAGTGCACAAATTTTTGAAAGCAAAGAGCCTGAGGATGAAACTTATGTGGATGCACCAGGATTTAAAAAAGTATTTATTAATGCACAGATAGTTTCAACGGGTGGGGTAGAATGGATATATAATGAAGGTTGTTTGAGCATTCCTAAAATCAGAGAGGATGTATTACGACCTGCGGAAGTTACTTTAAGTTATATGGATGAAAATTTTGTTGCACATACGGAAACCTTTAATGGCATATCCGCAAGAGTCATATTACATGAGTATGATCATATTCAAGGAAAATTATTCATTGATTATTTAAAGCCCTTACGCAGAAAAATATTACAAGGCAAATTGAACGATATTTCCAAAGGAAAAGTAAGGGTGGATTACAAAATGACGCAAATTAAATAATTGCAACAATAGCATAATAACATCCCATGATTAAAAAGATTTTATTTTTTGTTTCTTCGATTTTCGCGTTTAGCCTGCAGTTAATGGCGCAGGATACGGTGTTTAATTCGGATGGGCAAAAATTTACTTTAACGGATGCCATTGTTCGCAATCATTTTGATTATAAGGATATTTTAAATCGTATTAAACAGGATACGAGCTTTTATAAAGCTTTTAAAACATTACGTACCATTGGTTATAGTTCTTATAATTATGTCCAAATGATGGATGAGAACAATAAGATGCAGGCTTCCTTAAACAGCAAAACAAGACAAAATAAAATAGGAGGTTGTCGAACCATGGATGTGTTGGAGGAAAAGATTACGGGTAACTTAAGAAATAATAAAGGGGATTATAATTACACTACACCCGCTTTATACGCGAGCTTGTTTTTTACCAAAGGAAGTATTTGTGGGGAAACCAATATTGTTTCAGGTAAAAACAGAAAAATAACAGGATCTGGTATTGATAAAGCAAAGGAGCAATTAAAAATGTTGTTTTTTAATCCGGGTAAAAAAATTGCAGGCATTCCATTAATCGGAAATAAGTTGGACTTGTATGATGCATCCGCCCATGAATTATATGATTATAAATTGGACTACGTGGACTACCATGGGCAGTTGGTATATGTATTTGATGTGCAGCCAAAATCGGATTTGGGATTTTTTGCAAAGGACAGGGTTGTCGTGGATCAAATGACTACCTGGTTTAATCCAAAAACTTTGGAAGTACTCGGGCGCAACTATTCCTTAAGCTACAAAGCTGGGGTATATGATTTTAATGTGCAAATGGAAGTAGAGATGACTTATTTTAACGGAATGCTTGTTCCTAAAATATTAAGGTATAAAGGAAACTGGGATGTGATATTCAAGAAAAGAGAACGTGGTCTTTTTACGGCTACTTTGTTTGATTATAAATTAGCGCAATAGTTCATCGCAAAAATTAGCGGATATTTTACACTGCTAAAAAGCTCTGCTCAATATATTTCACTACTTCAATCAAGCTGCCCGTTTCATTAAATACCCGTAATTGCCTGTCGGCACCGGTGCCCGTTTCAAAAATTTGATGCACTTTTTCAATATGTTTGCGGCTGCCAAGTTCGTCCACCACACCATCTACAAATTCAAGTAATTCATTAATTAAATCCTTGGTGGGTATTTCTTTTTCCTTTCCAAAGTCAATTAATTTTCCATCAATACCATATCGGCTTGCACGCCATTTGTTTTCATTGATGAGTGCGCGTTGGTAATTAATGAAATTTATATTTTGACGACGTAGGGAATAAATTTTAGCACAAATTGCTTGGAATAATGCAGTAATAGTGATGGTTTCTTGCACAGTCATGGGCACATCACAAATCCTAAATTCAATGGTATTAAAAACAGGGTGTACTCTTAAATCCCACCATATTTTTTTTGCATCATCAATACAATTGGTTTTTATGAGCAGCTGAACAAAACTATCGTAAGCTTCGATGCTTTCAAATGTATCTGGGATTCCTGTTCGTGGAAATTTATCAAACACTTTTGATCGGTAGGATTTATATCCGGTATTGCGGGTTTCCCAAAAAGGGGAGTTGGTACTTAATGCATAAATATGGGGCAAAAAATAACGTGCTGTATTGGCAATATGGATGGCCATACGGCGATCTTCCATTCCAACATGTACATGTAGTCCAAAAATTAAATTACTCCTTGCAGCCTGCTGTAATTCGTTTAACAATTCCTGGTACCTGGTTTGATCAGAGACCAATTGTTTTTCCCACAAGCTAAATGGGTGGGTGCCCGAGGCCCCAATGCTATAGCCTAAGTCCCCTGCAATTTTGTGTACGCCATTACGTAGTTCTAAAATTTCTGAAAAGGCTTCATCTACATTTTTACATATCCCAGTGCCTACTTCCACCACGGCTTGGTGCATTTCAGCTTTAATCTTGTCCTTGAATAGTTTCTGTCCTTCGTTGACAATAGTCTGCTGGTGGCTTTTTAATTCCTTCGTGGAGGGGTCTAATACCATGTATTCTTCCTCTACGCCAACGGTAAACTGTTGTAAACTTGTTGTAACCATATTACATTGAAATTAAGCAAAGTTTGCTTTAAAAAAAAATCCCCGACTTGATGAATCAAGACGGGGATTTTTTTTATGTTAAAATCCGACTAGGGCGAACCCTAATTAGTTTTAGAATTTAAATCTTAAACCCAATTGGCTAACCCAACGTGCACTGTAACTAGGTGCAGTACTTGAACTAATACCCCAAGGAGTATTGTTGGTAACAGGGTTAAAGCTATAGGTAGGTAATAATGATGGTGTACCAGAAGTTGGGTTAGCATATCTTACTAAACCATATTGATCATTACTTAAGAAATAAGTACGACCCCAAACTCTGTTCAACATATTCGAGAAGTTAAAGATGTCATAGGTTAATTGGAATTGGTATTTTTTACCACTTACTTTAACAAAGAAATCTTGCATTACTTTTAAGTCAACTACATTTTGGAATGGTAATCTTCCACCATTTCTTTCTGCATATTGACCTCTGTGTTTGCTTAAGTAACTATCTTGATTGATATAAGCTTCAAATGCAGCTTTTTGTGCATCAGGGCTTAAGCTATAACCAGTACCAGATACAAAAGTCATTGCAGTTAATTGGTCTTTTGTAGGAATGTATAACAAGTCGCCTGTTTCAGTTGCACCATTATCTCTAATTGGACCATTGCTATAAACATAACTAAATGCACTTCCTGATTGACCATTATAAACCACACTTACTGTAGTAGCCATATTGCCTTTCAAATAAGTGAATTTTTTAGAAGCAAACATGCTCACTCTGTGTCCTAAATCAAAATCAGATCTTGATCTGTTCACAAAGTTACGACCGTTTACAGTTTCCATATATCTCCATTGGCTATTGTTTTGACTAGAAGTTGGCTCATTGGTTACGAATGCAGTTCCATAAGTATAGAATGCGTTGAATGAGAATCCATCAGCCCATGATTTATCAACGGAAGCTGTGAAGTTGGCAGCATAACCTTTTTGGCTATTCTTCGGCTGATTCTTCATTAAATAAATCCCTGTGTAAGGAGAGCCAGCTGGCAATCCATTATAAGCAGGGAAAACAATTCTTGCACCATTATTGTAAACATTTCTATTATCAGGACCCACCATGTTGCCAATCGGGTTTTGAATATCTAATCTTGAATAATAGACTTCATTGATGTTTTTGCTCACACTACCTTCAACAGTTACTGACCAGTTGTTGTCGAATTTCTTATCCACGGCTAATGAAGCACGTAATAATTTAGGTAAACGGAAATCCTTAGCGATTAAATCAACCTGACCTTTTGCAAATGCAGTACTAATACCTAATTCATTAGCAGTATATTGTTGGGTTGGGTTAGGTCTAAATTTCATAGCAGCTAAAGCAGCAGGTGTAACAGATCCAGATACTCTTAAGTCAACACCACCAACGCTTCCACCTGTGTTATTAAACACGCCACCAGGCCATACCAATGGAACACGACCAGTGAATAGACCAATTCCACCACGGATGGTAATTCTCTCAGTTGGAACTTTATAGGTAAAGCCTAAACGTGGAGAAATAGAAAGTTTAGGATCACTAATTTGACCACTTCTTGCACCTGCTAAATCGT
>CALLKA010000153.1 GCA_938008665.1 uncultured Bacteroidota bacterium | reverse complement strand
GAATGGCGGTATTGAAACAAAACCAATTTGAATTTGATGAACAAACAGTATTGAACACAGTCATGCAAGGTCATAAGCGTATGTGGGATGTGATGCATGCCAAAGATGCTTTATATGCAAAAGAAGATTTTACCGAAGAAGATGGTTTAAAGGCAGGTGAGTTAGAAGCTGAATTTGGTGAGATGGGTGGATACGAAGCGGAGAGTAATGCAGCAAGTTTATTAAGTGATTTAGGAGTAAAGGAAGATATGCATCTGTCTTTAATGAAAGACATTCCAAGTAACTTTAAATTGCGTGTGTTATTAGCGCAATCCTTATTTGGCAACCCCGACATTTTATTGTTGGATGAGCCTACCAACGGATTGGATATTGAAACAATTAGTTGGTTAGAAAACTTTTTAGCCGATTACGAAAACATCGTATTGGTGGTGAGTCACGACCGTCACTTTTTGGATACGGTTTGTACACATGTATCCGACGTGGATCGTTCAAAAATTAAAACCTTTACTGGAAACTATTCATTTTGGTACGAGTCATCTCAATTAATGGCGCGTCAAATGAGTGATAAGAATAAAAAGAACGAAGAAAAGCGAGCTGCATTATTAGATTTCATTGCACGTTTCTCTGCGAATGCAAGTAAGAGTAAACAAGCAACATCTCGTAAAAAAGCATTGGAGAAATTAACTATTGAAGAAATTGAACCATCCAATAGAAAGTACCCTGGTATTATATTTCAGCCATTGCGCGAAGTAGGTAATCAAATTTTAAATGTAGAGCGTTTACAAAAACAAGTAGATGGTCGTACCTTATTTAAAGATGTTACTTTTTCTGTAAGTAAGAATGATAAAATTGCTTTCTTAAGTAAGGATCCATTAGCCATTACTTATTTCTTTGATATTATAAATGGCGTAGGTGCTGCCGAGAGTGGAAGCTTTGAATGGGGAACTACTATTACAAAAGCATATTTGCCAATGGAACATAATGAAGCGTTTACCAATCCACTTACTTTAATGGACTGGTTAAGACAATTTGTTCCTGCTCATGTAACAGATGCCGATGAGCCTTTTATTAGAGGTTTCTTAGGTAAAATGTTATTTAGTGGCGACGATGTAATGAAAAAGACCAACGTATTAAGTGGAGGAGAAAAAGTAAGATGTATGGTGAGTAAGATGATGCTTCAAAATCCCAATGTGGTGATATTGGATCAGCCTACCAACCACTTAGACTTGGAAAGCATCCAAAGCTTTAACGAAGGATGTCAAAATTACCCTGGTATTGTATTGTTGACCTCTCATGACCATACATTTATGCAAACGGTGGCCAATAGAGTGATTGAATTAACGCCAAAAGGGATCATTGACCGCTTAATGACCTTTGACGAATATATGGAGGACAAAAGGGTTCAGGAACTAAGGGCTGAGTTGTACGCGTAGGCTAAAATTGGGGTTTATAAGGCTAAGATTTTCAATGTTT
>CALLKA010000152.1 GCA_938008665.1 uncultured Bacteroidota bacterium | reverse complement strand
CCAAATAATCCAGCAGGCATGGCATTATTTCCATCAAATGCAGGCACCCCTGCCGACGTTAACATACCGCCGAGCCAGGGCGTTTCTTCTATCACTAAAGTATTTACACCCAGCCTTGCGGACTGAATTCCCGCACTAATACCACTCGCTGTTCCGCCAATCACTAATACGTCCGTTTGTAAATTTTCAACTGGACGTTGACTTTGTGTCAACTGGAATGACAAAAGAAAAGTAAAAAATAATAGGAGGTGCTTTTTCATAACTACTAATTTAAAACAAAATAAATTAAAATCTAGACTTACCCAAGCCTTTTCAACAGCCCCGATGCTCGGTTCTGTTGGGATTTTTTATTTCTTCGTAAATTCAAGCAAGCTTGATTTACTCTTTAATAAAAAATCCTTTCAACTTCGTTGAAAGGATTTGTGGCCTCGCCAAGGATCGAACTTGGATTTGGAGTTTCGGAAACTCATGTACTATCCGTTATACTACAAGGCCGTAGCACAAAATTAGTAAAATAAAAACGAAATGAAGGAACCTATCCCCGCCGACACAAAACAGTAATCGCTGCAGGTAAAAATATGCGGGTAGGCAGGGATCGCATTATTTGAATATCTTCCCATAATGTAGAAGTATTGGAAAGGAACTTAAAAACAGTAGCCGCTTTATTTTTGGCAAATATTCTTTTAAATATTTCCGCCCCTTCCATTTTATGATAAAATAAAACATGCAATAAAACAGCATCATAAAAACGATGCCTGGTATTATGAACATTCGTATTTATTGTAGCTCCTATTTCCAATTGCTTAACAATCCCTTTACACTGTTGCTGAATAAATTGAAAAGCATAGCCAGTACTTGCTTTAATAGCTAAACCTAAAGCACCAATAGCATATATTGGCGCTTTAAAATTTGAAAATATTTGTTGGGTCATCGGTATTGCACCTATCTCCTCATGCTGAATTGTGTAAGTATCATCAGGATAATGCTTGGCTAAATATTCATTTAATACTTTATCATACTCGGAAATTGCCAAAATTTGATCAGAGAATAAGGTATATTCAACCAAGGCCTGCATCTCGTTGAAGGGTAATAAATACATAAATCCAGTGGCGCCATGTTGTGGCACATTAAAATCCATTAACCTCGCCACTTGTTGATTAAAAACAGGTTGATTAAATGTAACAGTTCTTCCTTTGAAATGTTGCCATAAAAAAGGTAAATTATCGGATGACTGATTTATTGAATCATACCGAGTAGCACTTTCTAAATTATTCATTTGGAAAGGCAGAATACTTGTAAATACCATCCTTGCTTTAGCAAATCCACCTTGCCACTCTACTATAACTTCCTGTTCAGATTTGTTAGCACTAATTTCCTTTATGTTTGAGACTGCCGCTTCCACCCAATGAACATTTGGTTTTAATTTAGCAGCAGTCATTACATAATTATAAAAATCAACACCTTGTATCATTTTGTATAAAAAAGGGGATGTGGACAATTCTTTAGAAAAAGATTTTGAATGAATTGAAATTGCCTCCCAACGATGATACACCAATGTTTCAAATTCATGATCCCCCATCTCCCAAAAACACCAAGTACGATCATTGGTTTTATTCAATGATTGATCAATGACTAAAATTTGTTGATTGGATAAAATTGGAGAAGCTAGTAGATAATGCAATAAGGATAAGCCAGCACCTCCGGCACCTGCGATTATATAATCATAGGTTAATGCAGCTGGGCTTGGCGAATTTGCATTATTCATAAATAATTACCCATTATTTTGTATTGCTTCGTCGCGCTTTACTTTATCCCAATATTTTTTTGAAACATACAACATACCAAAACTTTCCCCTTCATGCTTGTCTAAATGCTTATGATGCATTTTATGCGCCCAACGTAATACCTTAATATAGCGGATATTAGAACGTGTAAACCATTTGATACGTTGGTGAATGATCACTTCATGAACTACAAAATAAGCAAATCCATACATAGCAACACCAGTTCCTAAGCCAGCCAACCATGGCATATTTTTAAATGTCCCAAAGAATATACAAAGCATGCTTGGAATAGCAAATATTAAAAAAAATGCGTCATTCTTTTCAAAGATATGTCCGGTAGGTTGGTGATGATCCTCATGTAAAACCCATAAAAATCCATGCATGACATACTTATGCGTTAACCAAGTAATTCCTTCCATAACTAAAAATGTCAATAACATTACAAATAAAAAACTCATAAAAATATATTTTAACTTAATGAAGAATTAGTTTGATACCATTCGACCACTTTTGGAAAAGCAATTTTAAACCATACCGTGTATTTCTCAGGGTGTGATTGCAAGTTGGCGTCAATCTCTTCAATACTTTGGTATACAAAATTAGCTACTTCTAAATGATTAGGACGCACTTCATCATCAAAATTTCCTATAAAAACATGATCGAATTCGTGTTCATTTAAATTATCAGGTAATTCTGCCTGATATATAAAATCGAATGCCTTATATACCTTTGCAGTAATACCCATTTCCTCAATCAACCTTCTCGATACTGCATTTTCCAGTATTTCCCCTGGTCGTGGATGGCTACAACAAGTGTTTGTCCATAAACCAGCACTATGGTATTTGGTTAAAGCCCTTTGTTGTAACAACATCTTTCCCTGTCGATTAAATAAAAAAACACTAAAAGCCCTATGTAAAACAGCTTGCTTATGCGCTTCCATTTTTTCCATTACGCCAATCTCACAATCATCTACATCTACTAATATAACTTGCTCCACTTATTGAATTTTAAAATAAATTTAATTGACTACGAATACTTGCCTTCGCTAGAATGAAAATTTTTCCATAATCAGGAATTCTGATCCTTGTTTTCAAAATTGAATGAGGGTGTACTTTTTTTATTTTTTTAAATAAAGAGTAATAATATTTAAAAGCGACATATACCCCAAACCGCGCCTTTAATGGCAAGTACTTGATGCCATTAAGTGCAATTGAAAAATCATTTTGAATATCCTCCTCGATTTTATCTTTATCTGTTTGTGAAAAATTAGAAAAATCACAATTAGGGAAATACATTCTATCCAAACCTTCAAAATCTGCCTTGATATCCCTTAAAAAATTAACTTTTTGAAATGCAGCTCCCAAACTTTGTGCCGACGGCTTTAATTCTTCAAATTGCGCTTGATTGCCCTCGCAAAATATATACAAACACATTAAACCAACCACTTCAGCACTACCATAGATATAGGTGTTATACGTTTGATCATCATACTGCTGTTTAGATAAATCCATTTCCATACTCAATAAAAACGCATCTAATAAAGCAGGATCAATTTTATATTTATTAAAAGTTAATTGAAACCTATGCAAAATGGGATTCATACTGATTCCTTGTGCTAATGCCTGATAGGTATCCAATTTAAATTGTTGCAATAATGCTACTTTATCATAATCATGAAAAGTATCTACAATTTCATCTGCAAATCGAACAAAGCCATATATGTCGAATATAGGTTGTCTCAAATCCTTATGCAATAACTTTATAGCAGAAGAAAAACTTGAACTATACATTAAGGTTGTATACTTACTACTATAGGCCGTAGCTTGATCATACAAGTTTAAGGTTGACATAATTGTTAAAGTTTATTAAATTGTTTGCATATTAAATTTGCGACTACTTCCCCACTAATTAAACTTGGCGGCACCCCTGGTCCAGGTACCGTTAATTGACCAGTGTAATATAAGTTTTTTACTTTTTTACTTTTACAACTTGGCTTTAAAAATGCGGTTTGAAGTAAGGTATTTGCTAATCCGTATGCATTCCCTTTAAATGAGTGATAATCTTGCTTAAAATCAGCTACTGCGTATGAACGCTTATATAAAATGGCATCGGTAATTGTTTGACCCCATTTTCTTTCCAATCGCTCAATTATCAAATTGAAATATTTTTCGCGAACATCGGCTGTATCCCCTTCCAACCCTGCTGCTATTGGAATGAGTAAAAATAAATTTTCACACCCAACTGGAGCCACGGTAGGGTCAGTTACAGAAGGAACACTGGCATAAAATAGCGGATTGGATGGCCACATTGGGTTACTATAAATTTCACTGCCATGAACTGAAAAATCAGAATCAAAAAACAATGAATGATGTGTGACATCCTTCAATTTTTTATTTAACCCTACATAATACAATAAGGAACTTGGCGCCAAAACCCGACTGTCCCAATATTTTGTAGAATAACTTTGGTAATTTTTTTCTAATAACTTAGTCTCGATATGATGATAATCGCCAGCACCAATTAATACATCAAATGAATAATTTTCCTGCATCCCTGTTTCATTCACTTTCGAAATAACCTTTGTTGCAATGCCGTTTTCTACCACAATTTGCATTACTTCCTCTCCTAGTTTAAATTGCACTCCTAATGATTTTGCAACTTTAACCATCGCTTCTACAATACTATACATGCCATGCTTAGGATACCAAGTACCACCCTTGATATCTGCATAGTTCATTAAGCTATATAATGCTGGCGTATTTTCAGGTAAGGCCCCTAAAAACAAGACAGGAAATTCCATTAAAAATTGAATATAAGGATGTTTAAAATAACGGGCAATATGCGTTTTCATAGACTGAAAAACATCCAACTTAAATATCCCTTTAATTAATTCATAATCAATAAACTCAGTAATAGATAAACTTGGTTGATAAACTAATTTGCCTACACCTACTTCATATTTATACTTTGCTTCTGCTAAAAATGAATCTAAAGCATTAGCAGCACCGGGCTCAATGGATTCAAACAAATTTTTCAATGCCTCGTAGTTCGCAGGTAAATCCCAAGTTGCTTTTTCAAAGTAAACACGATAAGAAGGATCTAATCTTTGTAATTCATAAAAATCGGAAACTTTTTTTCCAAAAGAACCAAAATATTTTTCAAATACATCAGGCATCCAATACCAACTTGGGCCCATATCAAATGTAAATCCTTCCGCTTCAAATTTGCGCGCACGCCCACCAGCCATTTCATTTTTTTCAACGATAGTTACCTCCCAACCTTTTTTTGCTAAAAAAGAAGCAGCAGATAAACCTGCAAAACCGGCACCGATCACTAATGCTTTGTTGGAATTTTTTGTCATTGATTAATATCGCTCTATTTTTTGTTTCAATATCTTACGCGCAAAGTGAATTCGACTTTTAATTGTACCAAGCGGTTCATTTAACGCATCTGATATTTCATTGTATTTATAGCCTTCAAAATACAAAATAAATGGGGTTCTAAACAAATCTGGTAAATCATAAATCATTTTATTTACCTCTTTTAAATTTAAATTAGTAACGCCATCATTTAATACCTTGACCCTGGTTTGATCAATTAAGAAATCATTCGGGCTATTATCCAAAATAGTGGCCTGTTTGGCCTTACGACGATAATCATTGATGAAAATATTACGCATGATCGTATATAACCATGCTTTAATATTCGTACCAACATTGTACTTGTCCTTATTGGACAAAGCCCTAAATAAAGTATCCTGAAATAAATCCTTTGCAGATTCATGATCCTTCGTCAAATTAATTGCAAAAGGCTTTAAAAAATCAGCATTTTCAGTTAGTAAGAGTGTAAATTCTGCGGTTGACATATAAGTATGTTTAACATTTAATG
>CALLKA010000151.1 GCA_938008665.1 uncultured Bacteroidota bacterium | reverse complement strand
AGGGAATATTCTGCTTGTCTGCTTACTTTTTAAATTCTCCATAATAACAGGAGCATCAGCAGACATAATAACACCTCTATCTTTAAATGCAGTCTCCATAGCCTTAGGGTCGCTTATAACAGCGAATCCAATGTTTGAACTAAGTTCAGATACAAATCTACTTGTACCCGCAAGAACAGCACGATAACCTTGTTTGCTAAGGTAATCAGACGCCATATCCAATAAAGAATCTTGAGTAAATGAATTTGTCAATAAACTCACTTGATCTTTTGTCACAGCACTAATAATGCTGTTCTTTTGATCTGCATTGATAATTGGACTGCGTAACAAGTTCACAAACTCGCGACTTGTCTCACAAACGGCATGCACATACTTCATGTCTGCATATACAGTTTCTAATTGATTTTGCTCTGTAGCTAAATCAATTAAACTTTTTGCATATCTACTTGCTAAACGTGCGTTAGACATCTTTTTTAATTTAATTTAACTTCTTCAGCTATTTGTTTGATATAGCTTTCTTGATCTGCTTTGTTAGCTAATTCCTTACGCAAAACTTTTTCAGCTACATTAATTACCAAAGCACCTACTTGATTTTTAACATCTACCATTGCGGCATTTTTTTGTTGTGCAATAGCAGCTTGTGCATCTGAAATAATTCTTTCATATTCAGACTTTGCTTTGTCCTTAGCTTCATTTACCATTTTCTCAGATGCTTCTTTAGCTTCTTTAATAATGGTTGCTCTTTCTTCACGTGCTTTAGCCAATAATGCTTCATTTTCATTTTGCATTGCAGTGATTTCTGCTTTCATCTTATCTGCCTTTAACAAAGCTTCTTCAATGCCAGACTCACGCTCATTGATTGCTTTTAACATTGGCTTCCATGCAAACTTTCCCAATACAATCAATAGCACTAGAAAAGCAATAGTGTTCCAAAACACTAAACCAATATCAGGCAACACCAAAGGATTAATTTCTAATAACATAGTTTTCTTATTAACTCATGAATAAATTTCCAATAAAAAATTAAAGGCCTTTTGCCCTGTGCTTGGGCCTTTAATTCAATTGAAATCCTTTACCAAGATTATCCGTTACCTAATAAGGCAACCACCACAGCGAACAAGGCAACAGCCTCTACGAACGCAGCAGCAACAATCATGTTAGAACGGATTTCGTTAGCAGCTTCTGGCTGACGAGCAATACCTTCAACAGCACCTTTACCAATCTGACCGATACCAATTCCGGCACCGATAGCAGCTAATCCAGCGCCAATTGCGGCAACACTTCCTACTACCATTTTTTTACGTTTTAATTGTTATTGAAAAAGAGTTAAATATTTTTTAGTGATGTGCTACTTCTTTATGTTCATCGTGTGCTTCGTGGGCATCGTGATGATGCTCTTCGGTAGCCATTCCAATATACATCGCAGCTAACATGGTAAAGATGAATGCTTGCAAAAATGCAACCAACAACTCAATCAACCCAATAAAAACTGCGAAAGGAACAGCGATCGCTGAAGCAAAAACCGTTTTGAATATAAAGATCAAACAAATCAAACTTAATACTAGAATGTGGCCTGCAGTAATGTTTGCGAATAAACGAATCATTAATGAAATAGGCTTTGTAAACACACCAATTAATTCAATGGGTGCTAAAAATAACTTCATACTCCAATGCATACCTGGCATCCAAAAAATATGCTCCCAATAACTTTTATTTGCATTTAAGTTTACAACAATAAAAACGCAAACCGCTAAAGTCATAGTGAATGCAATATTCCCACTTACATTGGCACCTCCTGGGAAAAAAGGAATTAATCCTAAAAAGTTATTCGTTAAAATCAAAAAGAAAATAGTCAATAAAAAAGGCATGAACTTTGCATAACGCTTTGCGCCAATATTAGGTATTGCTACTTCATCTCTTACAAACAATACAATAGGCTCCATGAAAGATTGTAAGCCTTTTGGCGCTGATGTAATTCCTGTTTTTTTATACGCACCTGCAGCAGTTAATAAAACCACTAACAAAATAAAAACTGAAACAAATAAACTCGCTACATTCTTTGTAATTGAAAAGTCCCAAAGTTGTTTGCTTGCTTCCACATCCAACGCACCAGCAAGATTTACAATTTTAGTTTTTCCTTCAATTAATTTGTAATCAAAATTTCCTTTATACACAACAGGCTCATGATGCTCATTGACAAATTTTTCAGATGAAAAAACCTCAACCCCTTTGGAAGTATATAAAATGACTGGTAAATGTATTGAAGTATGTCCCCATAAATGCCAGCTATGATCGTCCTTGATATGTTCTAAAATAGTTTCGGTAACATTAAAACTACCTTCTTCGGTTTTAGCATGCTCCGCTGAAGCAGCCGCTGGTTCGCTAGCCAAAATTTTTGTTGGTTGCAACAAAATAAAAAGGCTAAAACACAATGCCAGCAATGATTTAATAGGTCTAAAGGCCATACAGATCTCAAAATTTGGTGCAAAGATAGTAATAATGCCCTTGAAATTGCAGAAAAATTGAATAGAAATTGTCTATAAAATCGCAAAAACTTGTTAAACACAAGTGACTGTAAATCAATTACTTAATTTAATTGATTGATTTTTTATCCTTGAATTGCATTTCATTGAGTTTCGCGTAAAAGCCCCCCAATTGAACCAGGTCGTCATGGGATCCCATTTCCTGAATTTTTCCTTTCTCTAAAACGATGATTTTGTTGGCTTTCCGAATGGTAGATAATCGATGCGCTATGACGATGGAAGTGCGCCCCTGTATTAAAGTGTCAATGGCCTTTTCAATGAGTCGTTCACTTTCTGTATCTATAGAAGAAGTGGCTTCATCCAATATTAATATTGCAGGATTGTATAATAAAGCACGAATAAAGCTCAATAACTGTCGCTGCCCCATACTCAAGGTAGCACCTCGCTCCATTACTTGATAATCATACCCTCCAGGCAAGCTCAAAATAAAATCATGCATGTCAATCATTTTTGCAGCCGCATGCACTTGGGCTACCGTTATACTGTTGTTTCTTAGCGTGATATTATCATAAATAGATCCTGAAAACAAAAATACATCTTGTAATACCACACCCACAGAAGCCCTTAAAAAGTCCAAGGAATAATTTTCAATAGGTTGGTCATCTAAAAATATATTTCCCGACTGATAAGGATACAAGCGATTCAGAATACTAATGACCGAAGTTTTACCACTACCCGTTTGTCCAACAATTGCAACAGTGGTTCCAGCAGCAACTGAAAAACTTAAATCATCTAAAACCCAGTTGTTGCCTTCATAGGCAAATTGTACATTTTTAAACTCAATTTTACCTTGTACTTTTTCGGGACTAAGTCGACCTTCGTTTACTGTGATATCCGTATTGTCCAAAACTTTAAACACCCTTTCCGCAGCGACCATCCCCATTTGTAACACATTGAATTTATCTGCGATCATGCGCAATGGTCTGAAAATTTGATTTAAGAATAAAATAAAAGCAACCAACATTCCTGCATCTAAACTTTGGTCTGCAACCCACCAAACTATCAAACCGATACTCAGTGCCAGCACAACTTCCACTACAGGAAAAAAAACGGAGTAGGCAAATATCGCTTTAATGTTTGCCGTTTTATGACCCTCATTAATTTTATCAAACTTGGTCATTTCTTTTTTCTCCGCTGCAAAGGCTTGAACCACTGCCATTCCTGAAATATGTTCTTGCACAAATGCATTTAATGCTGCAACAGCGTTGCGTACTTGTATAAAACTTTTATTCACACTTTCTTTAAAAAAGTAAGTAGCAATCAACATAATTGGAAATGGAATCAAGCAAATAAATGTCAACTGCCAATTAATAAAAAACATGGTGGTCAATGTGATAATGATGGTTAAAAAATCCGCAAGGATAGGGATTAATCCATCTGAAAATATATCATTGATGCTTTCAATGTCATTAATGGTTCGTGTGGTTAATGTACCAATAGGCGTTTTGTCAAATTGCCTCATCTCCCAATGCATTACTTTGTCGTATACTTTATTACGCAAATCCCGAATCACTTGTTGGCCCAACCAAGCCATACCAAATGTGAACATAAATCGAAAAATGGTTTCCACTATAATAAATGCCACCTGAAAAAGGGTGATGCCTATTATTAATTGTATGGCTGATTCATATGCAGTGTCGGTTAAAAAAAAGCGCACCCATTCTGGTAAAATAGTAGGCTTCCCAATAGCCGTATTCACGGTGACTTGAATTAAATAAGGGCGAATTGGGGTAAAAAAAGCAAGCACTATCGCCAATACCAGATTACCAATAAACATAAATCGGTAAGGACGCACAAATGAAAACACCCTTTTCAAAAGGGGGTAATTAAAAAAGGATTTGGGCGGTTTCATCGTCATAAGCTACAAAGTTACACTATCTAAGTGTTGTATGTAAAAATCCTGCTTGATTGTCGTATTTTCGTAATAAGATGGATTTATCAGAACTACATAACGAAGCCAAAATCGCATCCACTTACGATTTAAATGAAGAACAAGAAAATAAAGAAATTGTTCGTCAGTATCGTGCATTACTCAGAGCCATTCGTGAAAAATTAAAAAAGGGGGATAAGGAATTACTCCGCACTGCCTTTGAGATGGCTACCCAAGCGCATAAAACAATGCGTCGTAAAAGTGGCGAGCCTTATATATTACACCCCATTGCTGTCGCCATGATTTGCGTGGAAGAAATTGGATTGGGGGTTCGAAGTACCATTTGTGCTTTATTGCACGACACCATCGAGGATACGGATTTAACTTTAGATGACGTAAAGAATGAATTTGGGAATGAAATTGCAAAAATAGTTGATGGATTAACAAAAATTTCGGGTGTGATGGATGCCAATAGCAGTCAGCAAGCCGAAAATTTCAAAAAGATTTTGTTGACCCTGACTGATGATCCTAGGGTGATATTAATCAAACTTGCGGACCGCTTACATAATATGCGGACCCTGGATTCGATGAAGCAAGAAAAGCAATTAAAAATTGCCTCTGAAACTATTTGGGTGTATGCGCCCTTGGCCCACCGCATGGGTTTGTATAATTTAAAAACAGAGTTGGAAGATTTATCCATGAAATACATGGAGCCAGATACTTACAAAGAGATTGCAAAAAAATTAGCGGAAACAAAGCGGGAAAGAACCAAATACATCAATGAATTTATTCGCCCCTTAAATGAAAAATTAATTACCGAAGATTTTGAATACGAAATGCATGGTCGCCCAAAAAGCATTCACTCCATTTGGAATAAAATAAAAAAGAAAGGTGTCAGCTTTGAAGAAGTATATGACTTATTCGCCATTCGCATTATTTTAGATGTGCCCTTGGATAAAGAAAAGGAAGCATGTTGGAAAGTGTATTCCTTAATTACCGACGAATACCTACCCTCGCCTGAAAGATTACGTGATTGGTTGAGTAATCCTAAAAGCAATGGATACGAAGCCTTGCACACCACCGTAATGGGGCCACAGGGCAAGTGGGTGGAAGTGCAAATTAGAACCAAGCGAATGAATGAAATTGCAGAGAAAGGATTAGCTGCACATTTTAAATATAAGGAAGGCTCACAAAACGAAGATCGATTTGATAAATGGTTTGTTCAAATTAGGGAAGCGCTAAGTAACCAACAAGAAGGGGGTATTGATTTTTTACAAGATTTTAAAACCTCTTTTTTAGCAGAGGAAATATACGTGTATACGCCCAAGGGTGAAGTAAAAATGTTGCCCATCAATAGTTCCGCACTTGATTTTGCTTTTTATATTCATACCGCTATTGGATCCAAATGTATTGGTGCAAAAGTGAATCACAAATTAGTGCCTATTAGCCATAAATTACGCAGTGGTGATCAAATTGAAATTATCACGAGTAATAAGCAAAAACCCAATGAGGACTGGCTAAATAATGTGGTAACTGCGAAAGCTAAAAACAGTATTAAGGATGCTTTGCGGGAAGAAAAAAAATCAATTGCAGAGGAAGGCAAATATACTTTACAACGAAAATTGGAAAGTATTGGCGCACCCTACAGCCCATATAATATTGACCAATTGGTCAATTACTATAAACAGCCTAGTCAACTTGATTTGCACTTTAAAATTGCAAAAAAGCAAATTGATTTAAAGGAGTTAAAGTTATTCTTAGTCATCGGTGATAAAATTGAATCACCTAAGCCCGTACATATTACTCCGGAGCCTGGTCACGATGCTAATCCGAATAAATTTATACCAAAAAAGGAATCGGAATTAATCATATTTGGCGAATCCAGCGATCAAATAAAATACAGTTTGGGGAAATGCTGTAACCCCATTCCTGGGGATGATGTTTTCGGTTTTGTCAGTACTGGAAAAGGCTTAATTATACATAGAACGAGCTGCCCCAATGCCACCCAGCTTTTGGCAAATTATGGCCATCGGGTAGTGAAAACCAAGTGGGCAAAAAATAAAGAAATTTCCTTCCTAACAGGGCTTAGTATTGTGGGAATGGATGATGTAGGTATCGTGAATAATATTACCACCATTATTAGTGGGGAACTTAAAATTAACATTGCCGCCATCACCATCGAATCCAAGGACGGCTTGTTCGAAGGAACCATTAAAGTGTATGTCCACGACAAAGACGAACTCGAATTATTGGTAGAAAAAATAAAATCGGTGAGTGGAATCCAACAAGTTAACAGATTTGACACCGAAACTGTGTAAAAGTTAGTTCAATTAATAATAGTTTAAATAGGTAATCAACTTTTCAATACTTATTTTTGTGTTCTCAAATATTAATCCATGGTAGATGTAATTTTAGGACTTCAATGGGGTGATGAAGGAAAAGGTAAAATTGTTGATTATTTTGCGCCCAATTATGATGTCATCGCAAGGTTTCAAGGCGGTCCAAATGCAGGACACACTTTATATGTGAATGGCACTAAAATGGTATTACACCAAATCCCTTCTGGCATTTTTCATCAGGATAAAATAAACATCATTGGTAATGGGGTGGTATTAGATCCTGTTACATTAAAAAAAGAGTGTGATGCTGTTAAAGCGATGGGGGTGGATGTGAAAAAAAATCTCTTCATATCAGAACGTACTAATATTATCATTCCTTCACACCGTGCACTTGACAAAGCATCTGAATTGTCAAAGGGAGATGGGAAAATAGGCTCAACGCTGAAAGGCATTGGACCAGCCTATATGGACAAAACTGGCCGTAATGCAATTAGAGTAGGTGATTTATTAAGTAAAAATTTTATTAGTAAATACATTGCGCTTCGCATGAAGCACCAAAAAATATTAGATAGCTATAATTTCAATGAAGATATCAGTGAAATGGAAACTGAGTTTTTTGAAGCGCTTGAGTTTTTAAAAACTTTAAATATCATCAACTGCGAATACTTTATTAATGATCAAATTTCCAAAGGTAAAAAAGTATTGGCCGAAGGAGCACAAGGTTCTATGTTGGATATTGACTTTGGTACTTTTCCATTTGTCACTTCTTCCAATACCATTTCAGCAGGTGTATGTACTGGCTTAGGTATTTCTCCAAAATTAATTGGGGAGGTATTTGGTATTTCTAAAGCTTATTGTACCAGAGTGGGCAGCGGTCCCTTCCCTACGGAACTACATGATGCCAAAGGCGAAGAACTTCGTAAAATAGGAAGCGAATTTGGCGCTACCACTGGTAGACCAAGACGCTGTGGTTGGATTGACCTTGTTGCCTTAAAATTTGCCTGCATGATCAATGGTGTAACACAAATTATTATGACCAAGGCGGATATTTTAGATTCATTTGCGGAATTAGAATTGGGCGTAGCTTATGAAATGGAAGGAAAGCAAATTGACTATGTTCCATTTCAAATTGTAGGCACCCCTGTTACCCCTATTTGGAAAAAAATGGCTGGATGGAACACCGACTCCACAAAAATGAAAGATGAAAAGGAATTACCTGCAACTATGAAATCATATATAGAATTTATAAATAGTTACCTAGGCGTTCCCGTTAAATATGTTTCTAATGGACCTGGAAGAGACCAAATAGTACATTTATAAACTATTAGTTGTTGCAACAATAATCAATGTAGAAAGTTTTAAAATTTCTAAAAAAAACACGCTGTTTTTTTGGTAAATAAAAATTTAGTTTGAAAATTTACATTGTAATTTTGAAAGACTTATGGCAGTGAAAATCGCAAAAGAAAAGAAAAGTAAAGAAGTAAAGCCTACACAAAACAAAGCGGCTATTCTTAAACCTGTATCCAAAAAAAAGGTGGCAGATGAGGAGGACGATTTGGATGAGGAGGAAGAAGTAAATGATGATTGGGAAAGCTCCGAAGATGATAGTTGGGATCCCGACTTCGAGGAATTTGATATGCCAAAAAAATCAACGAAAGCCAAAGGAAAATCAAAAAAAGAAGATGACGATGATGATTTTTCTTTAGATGATGATTTAAAAAGCTTAGATGACGACGATGATTTATTTGACGACAAAGACGATTTAGACGACGATTTTTAATTAATTGTCGCTGATTTTATACAAAGACTGTATGGAGGCCTGTAAAATTTGATTTTTATGGGCCTCAAATATTTCTAGCTTATCCTTTGGTAGGATTAATTCAAAAGATTTTCCAGTAGCCAATACTTTTTCAATTTGCGGATTTAAGTTCATCAGTTTTTCAAAAGGAAAGGATACAAACTCTGCAATTACTTTAGCGCTATACCTTCCTTTTATTTCCAACCTCGCTAAATTAGCGTTGCCCTCCTCCTTTTTTTTAATTAAAGTGGGCTTATTTAAATAAGTAACCAAATTGGTTTGATCTGATTCAAAAACATAAATAGTAGCAATGAATTTTTTTACATGATCCCTTGTTTCAAGCGGTAGTTGATACTGCAAGGCCCAAAAATCATTTGTCTTCATTTTTTTAATCGTTTGTCTCAATCTGCCTGCACCTCCATTATATGCTGCAACGACCAATAACCAATCGCCAAACTCATCATACAACTCCTTTAAAATGGTTGCAGCTGCCTGCGTACTTTTTTCATAATCGGTTCGCTCATCATTGGGTGTTAATTTTAATCCTAAACGGGTGGCTTCCGCTGGCATTATTTGCCATGGCCCAACTGCACCTGCCGATGAAGTCACATCCGAACTCAAATGACTTTCAATCACACTTAAATATTTTAATTGTGTTGGAATTCCCTTGCTTTCTAAAATAACATCATATAAATTAAAGTAGGGTTTGGCCCATGTTTTCATTTTTCGCAAACCCGCACCTTGCTTATCCATATAAGTTTGAATAAAACTGATGGCTTTTTCATTTAACATATATTGCAAAGGCCCTCTTTTCACTTCTGCAGCATTCACCGTAAACAAACTTGTAAATCCTACCCTAAATTGGGTGTTGGTATCTTCCATGTTTTTTTGAACAGGTATAGCGGTAGGCTTGACCGTATCGTAACTATTATATCCCGCACCACTGACATGAAATTGCAAAAATAATATTGCAATAATAATATTGGAGAAACGCTTAATAATATGATTAATGCGATTGGGATTCATAATTGACAAATGCTATGCAATTTTAGTTTCTAGGAGGGCTTCTGAAAATTGTAATAACCCAGTTTCATTAAATGAAGCACTCATCACCTGCAAGCCAAATGGCATTCCATTAGCGTGTTTAAATAGGGGTAATGAAATTGCAGGGATCCCAACTAAGTTGGCATATACTGTATATATATCTGCTAAAAACATTTCTGTTGCTGTATGGTGATGCGCACCTAAATTAAAGGCAGTCGTTGGAACGGTAGGACAAACGAGCATATCATATTTTTTGAACAATTCATTGGTTAAATCCACTAGCTGTTGTCGCACTTGTTGCGCTTTGGTAAAATACGCATCAAAATAACCCGCACTCAAAACAAAAGTGCCTAATAAAATCCTTCTTTGCACTTCAACACCAAATCCTTCCGTCCTACTTAATTTATATAAATCGGTTAAATCGGCCATTGGCTGACTTGTTCTATGTCCAAATTTTATTCCATCAAATCGCGATAAATTACTGGACGCCTCTGCAGTTGTTAATACATAATAAGTTGGCACCAGATAATTAAGCAATGGGAAGTCAATGGCTTCCACCGTATAACCAGCACCTTTTAATTGCTCGAGGTAGGCCGTTGTTTTATTTTTAATTTCCTGATCCAAACCAGGATGCGAAAGTGTTTCTTTAAAGTAGGCTACTTTTTTTGGTGTCGCTTTATTTATTTCATTGGAATAGGAAGGAACCGCTTTGGATGATACAGTACTGTCAAATTCATCAGGTCCTGCGATTACTTCAAGTACCAATGCAGCATCAAATACTGATTTTGAAAATATACCAATTTGATCAAAGGAAGATGCATAGGCAATTAAGCCATACCTTGAAATGCGACCATAACTTGGCTTGAGTCCAATTACGCCGCAGAAATCTGCAGGCTGCCGAACTGATCCACCAGTATCCGATCCCAAACTCACCATGCACATATCAGATTGCACGGCTACGGCTGAACCTCCGGATGATCCACCTGGCACCTTTGTAGGATCGATACCATTTTTTACAGGACCGTATGCTGAATTTTCATTACTACTGCCCATCGCAAATTCATCACAGTTTTGACGACCAATGATAATAGCACCTTCTGCCAATAATTTTTCAATAGCAGAAGCAGAATAAACAGCTGTATAATTTTCTAAAATTTTGGAAGCAGCACTTACTTTGTTCCCTTGATAACATAGTACATCTTTAATACCTACTACTACCCCATGTAATTTACCCAAGGAGGCTCCCGTGGATTTATTTTGGGCGCGTAATTCATCTAACGCAATAGCGCGCTGTTTAGCGTCTTCAGTAAATACTTCTAAAAAGGCATTGAGATTTTCATTGCGCGCAATTTGATCCAAGTAATAATCCACTGCTTGAACGCATGACACGCTTCCTGCTTGTAAAGCAGTATGGTAGTCTTTGATTGTAGTAAAACGAAACAAAGGCTAAAATGTTAATTGATAAAAAATAGATTGGCGATCCACAGGTAGGCCAAAAAACTAAGAAGCTTTTTCGTCTTTTTCTTTGATACCTTCTTCGATTTCTTTTTTTACATTGTTTTTAGCATCGTTGAATTCACGGATACCCTTTCCTAATCCACGCATAAATTCAGGGATTTTTCTTCCGCCAAACATCACTAAAATAACCACACCAATAATTAATAATTCTTGAAATCCTAAGTTGCCCATAATGTTAAATTTAGAATATTAAAGGTAAGGTAATTATAAAATAGAAAGTACACTATTTTTAAGGTTTTCATAGATTAAAAAGTCAGGATATGGCATAAAAAAACCGTCCTGAAAATCGGGACGGTTTAATTTATTAGCTAGTGCTTTACCATTTGGATGGTAATAGCATTTAGAATCTTTTTTCCTTAATACGCGCACTCTTACCGCTTCTCTCTCTTAAGTAGTATAATTTAGCACGGCGTACCTTACCAGACTTGTTCAATAAGATAGAATCGATATTTGGTGATAGGATTGGGAATAAACGCTCAACGCCTACACCATCAGAAATTTTACGTACTGTAAATGATGCAGTAGCGCCAGTTCCTTGAGACTTAATTACATCTCCACGGAAACTTTGGATACGCTCTTTACCACCCTCTACAATTTTGTAGTTTACGGTAATATTATCACCAGCTTTGAAGGCTGGATATTCTTTTTTTGCTGTTAATTGCTCGTGTACAAATTTTACTGCTTCGCTCATAATACATTGTTTTTGCGGACGGCAAAGGTAGGAGAACCCACCTTATTATCCAAATTATTTGATCTTAAATTAATATTCCACTACCTGGCAATGTTCACTGCCCTCTTTTCACGTATCACCGTCACCTTAATCTGACCAGGATAGGTCATTTCAGTTTGAATTTTTTGTGCAATTTCAAAGCTCAATTGGTCAGAGGACTGATCGGTCACTTTCTCAGCTTCCACAATCACCCTTAACTCACGACCCGCCTGAATAGCATAAGCTTTTTCTACCCCTTGGTAGTTCATGGCTAGGTTCTCTAAGTCCTTGATTCTCTGTATGTACTGTTGCATGATTTCTCTTCTCGCTCCTGGTCTTGCACCGCTAATCGCATCACAGGCTTGGATAATTGGGGAAATCACATATTGCATCTCCATCTCATCGTGGTGGGCACCAATTGCATTCACCACCGCCGGGTTTTCACCATATTTCTCAGCCAATTTAGCCCCTAATAAGGCATGGCTTAATTCAGTTTCTTCGTCGGGAACCTTACCTATATCATGTAATAAACCTGCTCTTTTTGCCAATTTAGGGTTCAATCCTAACTCGGCAGCCATGATACCACATAAATTAGCAGTTTCACGAGAGTGCATCAACAAGTTTTGTCCATAAGAGGATCTGAACCTCATTTTACCAATAATTCTGATCAACTCCTTATGTAAACCATGAATACCTAATTCAATGACCGTTCTTTCACCAATCTCTGCAATTTGATCTTCTAACTGACGACGAGTTTTTTCAACCACTTCCTCAATACGAGCTGGATGTATACGACCATCAGTGACTAATCTTTGTAAACTTAAACGCGCAATTTCACGACGCAATGGATCAAAGGAAGATAATAAGATGGCTTCAGGTGTATCATCCACAATTAAATCCACTCCAGTGGCTGCTTCAATCGCACGAATATTACGTCCTTCTCTACCAATGATTTGACCTTTCATTTCATCTGATTCCAAGTTAAATACCGTCACAGTATTCTCGATTGCAACTTCCGCTGCTGTTCTTTGGATAGATTGAATAATTATTTTACGTGCTTCCTTGTTTGCTTTTTGCTTTGCATCTTCAATAATTTCTTGTTGTAAAACAAGGGCCTGGGTTTGCGCCTCATTTTTCAAGCTTTCAATTAATTGTTGTCTTGCATCATCTGCACTTAAATTCGCAATTTTTTCCAACCTACGAATATGCTCTTCTTGGTGCTTCTCTAATTCAGTGCGCTTTACATTGATTAAATCAATCTCACGATTTAATTTTTCTTTGATCGCTTCATTGTCTTTTACTTGCTTGTCTAAAGCAGCTTCCTTTTGATTGGTGCTGATTTCTTTTTGTTTGATTCTATTTTCAGCTTCTCCAATCTTTTTATTTTTTTCTAATAAATCGCGATCGTAGTCTGACTTAAGTTGTACAAAATGCTCCTTAGCTTCCAGTTGTTTTTCCTTTCTGATGGTTTCAGCCCTTAGTGCTGTTTCCTTTAAAATGTTGGCCGCTTGTGCTTCTGCTTCTTCAACCTGCTTTTTTGTATTGCGGGCAAAAACTAGTTTGCCGATGAGTAAACCTCCCGATAAGGAAGCAACTCCAATGATGACAAATAATATTGTTTGGTCCATTGTTTAAATCTTGTTTTTTTAAAATAATTCATACTCCCCTTTTTCTTAGTTAATGAGTTAAAAACATTAATCCTATATTATACATAAATCATTGATAATCACCTATAGCAAGCTTCGTTCACACAAAAATTACAAGATGACGTATTTCGATTTTTTATAATGCGTCAAAGGTTCCGCTACGAAGATAATCAAATAATGGAAAGAATGGAGTCGATGGGGGGTAATTTATGAGGCAGACAGCGCTTTATCTACCCAATTGGTGAGGGTATCAATCTGTTTTTGGGCTGTTTCAATCTCATATAGGTTGGACCCCGTTTTTTGCTGCTCGGTGGTAAACCACAATAAAACCATGGAAATATAGTCCTGCTGATCCTTACCGGCATAGGCATTTTTAAATTCTACCATCTTTTGATTGATTATAGCGGCCGTTTTACGAACCGCCTCCTCATCCTTGGCAGCTATTTTTACACGATAGGACCTGTCAGCAATGGTAATATTAATAGGGATCAAGTCCACATTTTCAGTATTGTCTGACATGGCTTATGGATTCAGGTTTTTAATAGCAGTATCAATTTCCTTAATGTATTGATCAATTTGTTTCACCCACTTTTCCTTATCAGCGGGATTCATTTCAGATTGATGCATCCTAGAAGCTGTTAACTGATGTTTGGATTCGTTCAACTGTTCGAGCAACTCCTTATTCTTATTTTCCTGCTTCGTTACCGCTGCTTTAAGTTGTTGGTTCTCCTTGTCCAATACACCATACTGCTTAATTAAAAGCTGTAATTTTTCTTGTAATTGTTCAAGGGATGATTTTAAAGCAAGCATGGTTTATTTTTAACAAATTGAATTTAGTTATTTTCTAACTTCTGCGCTCAGATTTTTTTCAAATAATTGTACCAACTTTTTCATCATGGTATCAATTTCAGTATCTGTCAATGTTTTATCTGGGGTATTAAATACAAAATTTATTGCCACCGATTTTTTATTTGCACCCAATTTATCACTCTCAAAAATATCAAATACACGTGACTCTTTCAATGCTTCCAATTTCGCTTCCTTCACACAGGCTTCGATAGTTTCATACTTTGTATCCTGCGGAATCACCAATGCAAGATCCCTTTCCACAGAAGGATATTTAGATATTTCCTGGTACACCACCTGCTTGCTTTGATAAATCGCAAACAAATTAGCAAGGTCAAATTGGATATAAAAAACGGGTTGCTTGATACCAAAGGCTTGTAATTTTTTTGCTCCAATGACTTGCACCGTACCTGTAGTTTTTTTACTAACCACATAATCAATTTGATTGGCACTGGTTTGCTTCCATTCACCTCCCTGCATGCCTAATAAATTAAAAATGGCAGTGGCTGCTCCTTTGGCAAAAAAGAAATCAGACAATATTCCCTTGGTTCTCCAACCATCTTGTTGTTGTTTTCCAGAAAGATAAATAGACAATTGTTCCGATTCATAATAAGCCCCTTTGGAGGATTGTCCATACACTTTTCCAATTTCAAATAATGAAATTGAACTTAGTTGACGATTCAAATTATAAGCAATGGTTTCCAATCCTGTTTCTAGCATGGAGGGACGCATCACATCTAAATCGGCACTTAAATTATTCAACATTTTTACTGCACCTGCCAATACTTCTTCTGAAAAATAAGCACTATTGGTAATTGAATTCGTTAATATTTCCGTGTAGCCGCGGCCCACTAAAAACTGTGCAATTTTATCTTTGAACTTTTCTTTTTTCTCCAATGGATCAATGGAAGGACTCATGGTAATAACACTTGGAATTTCAATATTATCCAAGCCATCAATGCGTAAAACTTCCTCTACTATATCAGCGGGTATGCTAATATCGGGTTTGTGGTAAGGTACTGCTAATTCAATACCTTCCTTAGTTTCGTTGCTAATTTCAAAACCCAAACTAGTAAGTATTGTTTTTACTTTATCTACTGAATACGTTTTACCACTTAATTTTTTTAAATAATTAAAGCCTAAATGTACTACCGATTTTTTTGCAGGATTTGGATATACGTCAACAACTTCACTACATTTTCCACCTGCAATTTCTTGTATCAATTTTGCAGCACGCAACAATACTTTTACTGTTCCATCCACATCCACTCCTTTTTCAAAACGTGTTGCAGCATCTGTCCTCAGGCCATGATGTAATGAGGTTTTACGAATATGTACATTTTCAAACCAGGCACTTTCTAAAAATATATTTTTTGTAGTTATTTTAACTCCACTTTGTAAGCCGCCAAAAACACCCGCAATACACATGGGTTTTGCACCATCCGTAATCATTAAATCATTGGCTTGTAAAGTTCGTTCTACGCCGTCGAGTGTAGTGAACTTAGTACCTGCAGCATATTTTTTTACCACTACTTTACTTTCTTTGATCTCACTCGCATCAAATGCATGCAATGGTTGACCGGTTTCATGTAAAATATAATTCGTGATGTCCACGATATTATTAATGGCACGTACACCAATGCTTTGTAATCTATTTTTTAACCAAGTAGGCGATTCTTTTACTGTTACACCTTCAATGACTAACCCACTATAACGCGCACATGCTTTTTCATCTTCAATCAAAACTTTAAATGGCGCAACCGATGTATCATGTTCCAAATTTTGTGTGAATGGACTTACTGCACTCACTGGAGTTTGATGATAGGACAAATAAGCACATACATCTTTAGCAACACCATAATGACTCATTGCATCCATCCTGTTGGGTGTTAAACCAATTTCATAAATCCAATCCTGATAATATTCGTAAATTTCAGCAACCGGAGTGCCTGCTTTTATTGCAGCATCTAAAACAATAATTCCAGCATGGTCATCACTTACCCCAATTTCATCTTCCGCACAAATCATTCCTTCACTTTGTTCGCCCCTGATTTTCGCTAATTTCATAGTCATGGGCTCCTTGCCTTTTGGATAAATCGTAGTGCCCACAACCGCGACCACCACTTTTTGACCCACCATTACATTGGATGCACCACAAACAATCCCTAAAGGCGCTGACCCACCCGTATCCACTTTGGTCAATTTTAATTTATCTGCATTTGGATGAGGAACCACTTCTAATACTTCCCCAACGACTAATCCTGCAAGTCCGCCTTTGAAATTTTCAAAATTTTCTAATGACTCTACTTCCAAACCTATGGAGGTTAGGATATTAGATAATTCTTCCGGGCGCACCGTTTGGGGTAAATATTCACTCAGCCAGCGATAACTAATCGTCATATTGCATCTTTATGGTATAGCTTCAAAAGTACAAATTTTTGAGTGCTTTTTAGGTAAAAAATAGCCCCTCCAAAATTGCCCCTTTTTACCCCTACAGACTAACCAAGGTGGATAAGCACAAAATGTTAGTGGAAATCCAGTGAATAACCCCCTTTTATTGTGGATACTAGATAGCGAAGCCCTGTGAATAAGGGCATTGCAAAACTAAATTTCTTGAATTGCTAATTTGGTTTGATTTTCGCAGTAGAAATTCACCCAATCTTATTCTTATATCATTATGGCTTTACCCAATATAAATACCAATCGTACTAAAAAGAAAACAACCAATGTTGATTTGAATAGTATGATGTATGGAAAAATTCCACCGCAGGTACGTGAATTAGAAGAAGCGGTATTAGGTGCCATTTTATTAGAAAAAAGTGCGTTTGACACGGTGACAGAAATTTTGAAACCGGAATGTTTTTATGTTGAATCGCATCAAATGATTTATCGTTCGATGCAAAGTTTGCAACAAAAAAATATGCCCATTGATATGTTGACTGTGGTGGAGGAATTGCGGATGCAGGAAAATTTGGACATTGTTGGTGGCGCTTATTATATTTCTAAATTAACCAATGTCGTAGTTTCTACTGCAAATATTGACGCCCACGCAAGAATCGTTTTGCAAAAGTTTATTCAACGCGAATTAATTAGAATTAGCGGCGAAGTGATTGCGAATGCTTATGAGGATAGCACGGATGTTTTTGATTTACTTGACGATAGTGAAACAAAAATGTTTAACATCACCAACAACTATTTAAAGAAAAATTTCGTTGATATCGGATTTGCTTTGGCGACCGCAATTACAAGAATTGATGAATTAAGAACTAAGAAAGATGAAATATCTGGTGTGCCTAGTGGCTTTGCCAGCTTAGATAGAATTACATATGGTTGGCAACCCACCGATTTAATTATTTTAGCAGCGCGACCTTCCGTAGGTAAAACTGCTTTTGCATTAAACCTAGCGCGTAATGCTGCTTTACATCCAACAAAACCACAACCTGTAGGTTTTTTCAGTTTGGAGATGAGCGCCTCTCAATTGGTGCAACGTATTTTAAGTGCGGAGAGTGAAATTAAAATGGAGAAAATTTCAAGGGGTAAATTAGAGGATTACGAATACCAACAATTGCACGCAAAAGGTATTAAGCGATTAGAATCGGCCCCTATTTATATTGACGATACAGCAGCTTTGAATATTTTTGAATTTAGAGCAAAAGCCCGTAGGTTAGTAAACAAACATCAGGTTAAAATTATCATCATTGACTACTTACAATTAATGAGTGGTTCCGGTGATCGTAATTCAAATAGAGAGCAAGAGATTAGTAATATATCAAGAAGTTTAAAGGCCTTGGCGAAAGAATTAAATATTCCGATCATCGCCTTATCCCAGTTGAGTCGTGCTGTGGAAACCAGAAAGGAAAGTAAGATGCCGCAATTGAGTGATTTGAGAGAATCAGGTGCGATTGAACAAGATGCGGACATGGTTATGTTTATTTATCGTCCTGAATACTATGAATTAATGAGTAATGAAATGGGCGAAAGTACACAAGGTGAAACCCATATCAGAATTGCAAAACATCGTAATGGTTCTTTGGATTTAATTAAATTAAGAGCGCGTCTAGATATTCAACGTTTTGAAGAATGGGATGGTGAAGGTGGTATACCTGGTTTAGGAAGTAATTACAAACCAGTATCCTCACTCCCAGGAAATACAAGTAATGATGGTGGTCGTTTTTTTATCCAAGGAAGTAAAATGAATGGCGGCGAATTTGATGAAGGCATCAATGACGAAGACCAACCCTTTTAACATGAAAAGTTATTTTTAAGTTGCATAAATATTTTTATAGCTTTTAAATTACTTAATACTTTTTCAAATTCACATCCATGCCTGTACCCTATTTTTACGAGCCTTCCCTAAACATCGGCGTAAATCAGTTTACACTTAGCCCGGAAACTAGTAAGCATTGTGTGCAAGTATTAAGAATGCAAGAAGGCGCTAAAATTGATATTACCAATGGTTTGGGTGAGGTTTTTAATGCGACCATTCAAACTGCTCATAAAGCAAATAGCGTTGTCACTATTCAGCAGCATCAAAGTTTCGCTGCGACACAACAAAAAATCACCTTGGGTATTTCCTTATTGAAAAATGCAGTTCGCCTCGAATGGCTTTTTGAAAAAGCAACCGAAATGGGTATTCATCAAATTGTGCCGCTCATCTGCGAACGCACTATCCATGAAAGATTCAAAATGGATCGCATGCAAAATATTTTGCAATCTGCCATGATCCAAAGTCAACAAGCATGGCTTCCATTGCTTTCCGAACCTATCGAATTTGATGCCTTTATACATAAGCACAAAGCACCCATCAATTTAATAGCACACTGCGAAATTGGTGATAAAAAAAATATCAAGGATATTATTGCATTAAATGAGGTGAATTTATTAATTGGTCCTGAAGGCGATTTTTCAAGTTCTGAAATTGCGACGGCTATTTCGAATAATTACACCCCCATCCAACTTGGCCCTACGAGACTCAGAACAGAAACGGCAGGAATTTTTGCATTGAGTGTGTTAAAAATATTTTAATTTGTAGCAATGAATATTATTGAAGTAAAATCAGCTGCTAACGAAAAAGCATTTTTAGCAATTAATGCTGTATTAAATAATAGCAATCCCAATTATATTCGCCCCTTAGATAATGAGGTCAAGCAGGTATTTGATCCCAATAAAAATAAATTATTTCAAAACGGTGATGCGCGCAGATGGCTGCTGCAGGATACCCATGGCAAAACCATTGGAAGAATTGCCGCTTTCTATTACAAGGAATATAAAAATAACGGCACCGAATTCCCAGTAGGATGTATTGGATTTTTTGATTGCATTAATGATCAAGGGGCAGCGAATTTACTTTTTGATGCCGCAAAATTATGGCTGCAACAAAATGGCATGGAAGCCATGGATGGCCCAATTAATTTTGGTGATCGTGATAAATGGTGGGGCTTAATGGTGGAGGGTTTCGAAACCGAACCCATGTATGGGATGTCCTTTAATCCCTCCTACTATGAGACATTAATAACCAGTTATGGTTTTAAAAATTATTACAATCAGTATTATTATAGAAAAAATTTACTTGCCCCACTTCCAGCCCGCTTTGAAGAAAGGTATCATAAGTTTAAATCCAAGCCTGATTATACCGCCGTTCATTTAGAAAAAAACAAGCTCGCAAAATATGCCCAGGATTTTGTCACTATCTATAATTCAGCATGGGCGCAACACGGGGAAGAAAAAGCCATCACATTGCCTCAAATTATAAAACTCTTTAATTCTTTAAAAGCAGTCATGGACGAAAGGGTGATTTGGTTTGCTTATTATAAAGAGGAGCCCATTGCTATGTTTATTAATATCCCGGATGTGAATCAGTATTTTAAATATTTTAATGGCGCATTAGGCCTATGGCAAAAACTGCATTTATTGTGGATGAAATGGACAGGACAAAATAATAAATTAACGGGTTTAGCTTTTGGTGTGGTTCCCAAGTACCAAGCATTGGGTATTGATAGTTTTTTAATAAACTCCTGCCATCTCCTTTTGAATAAAATAAAATTGTACGACCAATACGAAATGGGTTGGGCGGGCGATTGGAACCCAAAAATGGTCAATATTTACAAAAGTTTGGATGCCAGCCCCAGTAGAAGAATGGTCACATTTAGGTATATTTTTGACGCAAATAAGCACCCATTTGAGCGTCATCCCATCATGGATTATAAAACAGGTGGCTAATTTTTACCTGTTTGAAAATTGGGGGATAAGATTTAATTCATAGACAATAAGTTTTGATTTTGAATGTGTATATTGCGCGTCAAGTATGGAAAATTTTATAGTATCAGCAAGGAAATATAGGCCCCAAAACTTTAGTACAGTGGTGGGACAGTCGCATATTACGACCACCTTAAAAAATTCCATTTTAAACAATCATTTGGCGCATGCATTTTTATTTTGCGGTCCAAGAGGCGTAGGTAAAACTACCTGCGCGCGTATTTTAGCCAAAACAATTAACTGTACAAAAGTTACCAAGGAAGGGGAAGCATGTAATACATGCGACAGTTGCGTTTCTTTTGAAAAAGGGGCTAGTTTAAATATTCATGAATTAGATGCGGCAAGTAATAATTCAGTGGACGATATCAGAACATTGGTAGAGCAAGTTCGCTTTGCACCACAGGCTGGAAAATACAAGGTATATATTGTGGATGAGGTCCATATGTTAAGCTCAAGTGCATTTAATGCATTTTTGAAAACACTAGAGGAGCCACCACCATTTGCTATTTTTATTTTAGCGACCACCGAAAAACATAAAATTCTTCCAACCATATTAAGTCGCTGTCAAATATTCGACTTTAGAAGAATCAATTCCAACGATACCGTTTTGCATTTGGAGGAAATTGTTGGCAAGGAAAAAATTAAGGCAGAAAAAAATGCATTACAACTGATCGCTCAAAAAAGTGAAGGTTGTATGCGTGATGCATTAAGTATCTTAGATAAAATTGTCAGCTTTTCCAATGGTGCTTTAACTTACGAAAATACACTTGAGCATTTAAATATTTTAGACGAGGCATATTATTTTAAATTATTGAATTTTTTAACTGCACAGGATTTAACCAGCGCAATGCTCCTGTATGATGAAATAAATCAAAAAGGATTTGAAGGTGATATGGTGCTATATGGCTTAGCTGGATTTATAAGAAACATATTGGTATGTAAGGACCCAGCGAGCGCGCACTTATTAGAATCTATTGAAGGCTGGCGTGATCAATATATTAATACAGCGAATACCACCAGTACCCCTTACTTAATTAGCGCTTTGAATATTTTAAATGATTCCGAGATTCAATTTAAAATGGCCCGTAACAAACGTTTACATGTGGAGCTCGCATTAATTAAGCTCAATTTTTTACAACAAGCCATTGAATTAAGTATGCAGGAAGGCGAACTAGTAAAAAAAAAACTAGTTGACGTAAGCTATCCCATTAAAACAAAGCGAATTTTGCCATTAGGTAAAATGGTAGTGAATGAGCAAGCCAAATTAATAATCGAAACTGATACTCCAAAAAGTCGTCCAGAAAAAACGACGCCTCCCAGCGAAACTAATCATTCGCAAAATAATAATTCAAGAGAACAACTTCAAGTAGTCAATAATCCGTTACAAGAATTACCAGCAAAAAAAATCACAACTGCCACAAGTGCCAGCAGCACTGCCCCATCAGATACAATAAGCACTAATGACGGTAGCAATAAAAAGAATTTATTAGCCGCTTTACAACAAAAGTATGGTTCAAAATATAATATTGAAGAAGTAAAGGAACCCGTTCCTTTAGAAATGGAAACACTAAAAAAATGCTGGGATGATTATACCATTTATCTTTTAGATGCATTAAAGCATTCCTCTGCCGGCACTTTCAAGTTAGCCATTTTGGAAATTTTAGACCCGCTCCATTTTACTGTGACTGTTTCGGCATTAACCGCGCAAAAATTTGTGGAACAAGAGCGCATGAATATACTTGAAAAAATTTGGGATACCTTTAATAATCGGGCCATTCAGTTTTCTATATTAGTGGATGCTGGAGAAAAAGAAGACGTACCACTTCATTTACGATTAAACAGCAAGCAAAAATTTGAACGAATTGCGGAACAGTACCCCTTGGTGCAAGAATTTAAAATCAGACTAAACCTAGAAATTCTTTACTAAAAATTTCAATTGCGTTTTTATAAGTTTATTTTTATTCGCATATTTAATTCAAGATGATTTTTTACGAATTCACTACTATTTAACTATTGAAATGATAATTATTTGAATAGCTAAAGGAATTTGCACTTAAAGCTTCACTTTGTTGTATCCTTTTTGCTTTAAATATTGAAAAACTTTTTGACGGTGATCGCCTTGAATAATAATTTCGCCCTCTTTTACTGAACCGCCAGTGCCACAATGATTTTTTAACGCTTTGCCGATACTTTCCATATCCGACAAGCTGCCGACAAACCCATAAATAATGGTAACCGTTTTACCAGCACGATGTTTGGTTTCCAAAATAACCCGAAGTGGCTGTTCCCCATTAGGCAAGGTTTCCATCTCGTCCTCTGGAACTGATGGAATAGCTGCAGGATTTGTACTATACACGAAAGGCGAATTATTTTTATTGTTTTTACTCATTACAAAAGAATTAAAAAATATTTAATAGCAATAAAAAGGGTTTCTTACATGGAGGAATATAAATTTCTACTAAAATTTATTTCCTGAATAATTACAAAATTGATTCAATTAACTAATTCGAATACTTACAATTGAAACACCATTTTTTGTTTCTTGCAGCAACAAACTTAAATTAAATTTTCCTTGTGCGGATAACAATTTACCAGTGATATAAATAGTGGTACCCAATTTTCGTTCTGCATTTTTTTCAAAACCAATAATATTCTTATTGCTAAAAAAAAGCTGCAATAGCTGATTCGCTTGGGCTGGTGTAACCTGCTTTTGCGAGGATTGATCTAAAATATTAACTTCAGAAGCAGCATCCCAAAAGGACAACAAATTGCTAAAATTTGCGGTTTGTAAAGTTTGCACTAGCGTTTCTGTTTCATTTTGCGCCATAACCACACCAAATGAAAATGTAAAGCTGAACAGAAATAGTATTTTGCGAAGTAATTGCATATTTTTTGGGATTAAAACTGCTTAAAGTTTGTAATGTGCCTAGTATTTTGAAACTTTGTGGTACAATTTAATTAAAATCAAACTGGTAGCTTCCAAAAAGTCAAAAATATGTCTAAAAAAGTAATTTTAGTGATCATGGATGGATGGGGTTTGGGCTTAGTTCCTACTGCAGACGCAATCCAACAGGCAAAAACACCTTTTGTAAGCAGTTTAGCAAAAACTTATCCGCATAGCACCCTTGTTACTTGTGGTGAAGCTGTTGGTTTACCAGATGGGCAAATGGGGAACAGCGAAGTAGGGCATTTAAACTTAGGTGCAGGAAGAATTGTTTATCAAGAATTACAAAGAATTAATGTGGCTATCCGGGAAGGCGCATTTGCAAAAAATGAAACCTTGCTTGCCTCCATAAAATATGCCCTACAAAATAACAAACCGCTCCATTTATTAGGTTTAGTAAGTGATGGTGGCGTACACTCCCATACTAGTCATTTAAAAGCAATTTGTGACGTTTGTAAAAAAGAAGGATTGAAAGAAGTATACATTCATGCTTTCACAGATGGTCGAGATACGGATCCTAATAGTGGGCTAGGATTTGTACAAAATATTGAAGCGCATTTGTTAAATTCAGTGGGCAAAATTGCATCCATTAGCGGAAGATATTATGCAATGGACCGCGATAAAAGATGGGAAAGAGTCAAATTTGCCTATGACGCATTAGTCAATGCGCAAGGTCCTTCTGCTCATTCAGCTTTGGAAGCCATCCAAGAAAATTACGACAACAATATCACGGACGAATTTATAAAACCTACTGTCATCATAGAAAATGGCCAACCGATAGCCACTATTAAGGAAGGCGATGCTGTTTTGTGTTTTAATTTTAGAACCGATCGTTGTAGAGAAATTACAGAAGTTTTAACTCAAAAGGATTTTCCTGAATTTGGTATGAAGCCATTAACATTGCACTATACTACTTTAACAAAGTATGATGAAACATTTAAAAATGTACAAGTGATTTTCGAGAATGATAATTTGGTTAACACACTAGGTGATATACTAGCGCAAAATAATAAAAAACAAATTCGTATTGCTGAAACTGAAAAATATCCGCATGTGACTTTCTTTTTTAATGGCGGTCGAGAAGTTCCTTTTGAAGGTGAAACCCGCATCATGGCTGCCTCACCAAAAGTAGCCACTTATGATTTGCAACCTGAAATGAGCGCCAATGAATTAACTGAAAAATTATTACCTGAAATACATAAAGGGGAAGCCGATTTTATATGCTTGAATTTTGCCAATGCGGATATGGTAGGACATACCGGTATATTTAGTGCGGTGGTAAAAGCTGTAGAAACCGTTGATAGTTGTGTTGAAAAAATTGTGACTGCTGGATTACAAAACGGGTATACTTTACTTGTCACTGCGGATCATGGAAATGCCGATTACATGATCAATGAAGATGGCTCCCCCAATACCGCACACACTTTAAACTTGGTGCCTTTATTTTTAGTTGACCAAAATTGGGAAGGCCAACTAAAGGCAGGAAAATTAGGTGATATCGCGCCAACGATACTTAGCTTAATGGATTTACCCATTCCTACGGAAATGACTGGAAATGTGTTAACTTAACAGTATTAAACTACACTTATGATAAAGAAAATTTTCCTCGTACTTGTTGTTATATTAGCAATAGCACAAGTAGTTCGCCCAACAAAGAATAATTCAGGCGATACACAAAAAGATATCTCCACTTTGTACCCGATGCCAGACGATGTTAAAATGATCGTAAATAAAGCTTGTGCGGATTGTCATACGAATAATACCAACTACCCTTTTTATGCCAATATTCAACCACTTGCCTATTGGATTGAAGATCATGTAAAAGATGGTAAGCGTCATTTTAATTTCAATGAATTTGCGAGTTATAGAATTGCAAAACAAAATCACAAATTAGAGGAAGTGATTGAACAAATTAAAGAAGGAGAGATGCCTATGTATTCATATACTTTAATTCACAAAGAAGCAAGATTAACTGACGCAGAAAAAGGAACTTTAATCAATTGGTGTCAAAGCATCATGGACAGCTTGAAAGCAAACTACCCAGCGGATAGTTTGGTGATCAAAAAAAATCCTACTCCCGCTAAATAGGTTTTGATAAAATATGAAAATTGTAAAAGCGACTTATCTAATATCAAGTCCTAGTTTTGACCTGTGTCCTAAATTAAATTTGCCTGAATATGCATTTATAGGGAGAAGTAATGTTGGAAAGTCATCCATTATTAATGCATTGTGTCAACAAAAAAATTTAGCTAAAACTTCGGGCACCCCTGGTAAAACGCAGTTAATCAATCATTTTGAAATTATCAGCAACAGTGTAGCCAAAGGCAAACAAGATAAATGGTATATTGTTGATTTGCCTGGCTATGGCTTTGCAAAAGTATCCCAAAGTAGTCGCCGTCGCTGGGAACAAATGATTGAAAACTATTTAAGAAAAAGGGAAAACCTCAATCGCGTTTTTGTGTTGATTGATAGTAGACATAGCCCTCAAAAAATAGACATTGAATTCATTGAGCAATTGGTACAATGGGAAATTCCTTATACCGTCATCTTTACAAAATCAGATAAGGAAAAGCCAGGTGTGGTTGCCAGAAATGTAAAATCTTTTTTTGAAGTATTGAACGAAAGATTACAATTTTTACCACAAGGATTTGTCACCAGTGCTGAAAAAAAGACAGGTACCGATGAAGTACTCGCCTGCATTGATCAATACAATAAGCTCGTAGCCGAAGGATAATCAACTAATTGACCGCTTTGTCTGCACAACAGCTACTTGCAAAAGCTTCTGGCTTTGCTTTAAATGCAAAACCCATTCCTAATATATAACCCATCGCCTCCCGCAAAGCATCATTACTTTTAAACTGCGGATTCGTATTGATATCAGCATGCACTTCCATTTCAACATTGTATTCAATAAATAAATCACATAACTCGTAAGCAATTTCAATGCTCTTGGCAACTTCAGCTAACATCCGCTCCTTGAGATGATATTTTTGTGATGTTTTATCATTGTGAATGTACATAAAACCGCCATTGTGTTCTCTTAAAAAAACGATAACGGTGGCGAATTCTGTTACATTCGCTTTTACTTGACTATCTGTGCCAATGCACACTTTTAATTTTGTTTTTTTTAGTGACTCGGCAATAATTGCCTGCCTTACTGCTTCCTTAATTGGAAGATCTATTTTTTCTCCAGTAAATTTTCTCCAAAGCATAATAAACTATTTTACTTCTTTGAACCATTTGTATATAAGTAATTTACCTTATTCGACGCGTTTGCCCAATATTAGCCCAGTTCAGTTTTCAACAACAAGTGGATAAGCCTGGATTTTAAGTGAAAACGATTAAGTTTAATTACCTTTGACGTTCGAATAATTTGACAATTATGAAGATATTATTACAATATTTAAAGCCATACAGACCCTTGGTTTTACTGGCATTTATCCTTGCAGGCATCAACCAAACCTTTTCACTTTTTGACCCCATGATTTTTGGGAAATTAATTGATGAATTTGCAAAAAGTCCGATCATTGATCAAACGGGAGCAGCCCGAAGTCAGTCTCAATTTATGTGGGGGGTAAGTAATATGCTATTATTATTGGTAGGTACCGCAATGGTAAGTCGCATTGCCAAAGCATTTCAAGACTATGTGGTGAATGTCATTATACAAAAATTTGGGGCTGCTTTATTTACAGATGGATTAAAACATTCCATGCAATTGCCCTATCAATCATTTGAGGATTTACGCAGTGGTGAAACCTTATCCATTTTAACCAAAGCAAGAACCGATTGTGAAAAATTTATTGGCTATGTGGTCAATGTACTTTTTGGCATAATTGTAAGTGTCGTTTTCGTATCCATTTATGCAACGAGATTACATTGGTCCATCATTCCTATATACATGGGCGGCGCAAGTATGATTGCCTATGTTACTAATTTGTTAAGTAAGAAAATAAAGTCGATTCAAAAAAACATTGTTAAAGAAACAACTACCCTAGCTGGGACAACCACTGAAAGTTTAAGAAATATTGAACTTGTAAAAAGTTTAGGATTAACGAATCAAGAAATTCAAAGATTAAATAATAATACCTATAAAATATTAGCACTCGAACTTAAAAAAGTAAAAAATATCAGGTCCCTTAGTTTTATTCAAGGGACTATGGTAAATTTTTTAAGACAGGTAATCACATTTACTTTGATGTGGCTTATTTTTAAACAAATCCTAACCGTTGGGCAATTAATATCATTGCAATTTTATAGCTTTTTTATTTTTGGACCATTACAGGAAATTGGTAGCATCATTATGAGCTATCGAGAAACAGAAGCTTCCTTAAATAATTTTAATAAATTAATGCAAAAACCAATTGAGCAGGTTCCAACAAATCCGGTTGCCATTGGTGAAATAAATAATTTATCATTTAAAAGTATTGGATTCCAACATCAAACTGCAAATTTTAAAGCGATTGATGACATTAGCTTTGATGCCAAAATTGGAGAAACAATCGCCTTTGTTGGCCCATCCGGCGCAGGCAAAAGCACTTTGGTTAAGCTACTAGTGGGCCTTTATCAGCCACAGGAAGGTGAAATACTGGTGAATGAGGTAAATACCAATAAAATTGATATGGGAGTACTACGAAATCAAATAAGTTTTGTTACACAAGACACCCAATTGTTCGCAGGCACCATCAAAGAAAATTTAGCCTTTGTTGCACCCAATGCAACCGAGGATGAAATGTTGATTGCCCTAGAAAAAGCAAGTTGTAAAAATATTTTAGATAAAGGCGGAGATGGACTTGCAACTTTAATTGGTGAAGGAGGATTAAAATTGAGTGGTGGTGAAAAACAAAGACTCTCCATTGCCAGAGCTTTATTAAGACACCCACATTTATTAATATTTGACGAGGCTACTTCCAGCTTAGATAGTTTAACGGAGGAATCTATTACAGATACCATTCGAAAACTGTCAGCAGAGCGTGCGCAAATCACCATAATGATTGCACATAGATTAAGTACCATTATTCATGCCACCAAAATTTATGTACTTGAAAAAGGACAGATTATTGAAAAGGGAACGCATGAATCCTTACTATTAGAAAAAGGATTATACTATGCTATGTGGCGTCAACAAATTGGAGAACGACGCGCTGCAATATAAAATAAGCGACTACTCTCTTTCAAACTTTTTACGCAGGTATTCCATCACTGATGGATCCTCGAGTCCTTCCATATCGCTTAACTCCAGCTCAATTGCCTTGGTACTTAATCTTATTTCAATGAAGGAAAGAAAGATGGAGATAGAAAAGGTGATTAAGCTTACTGCAAAAATGAATTTGGCTATTGCTTGATATTCTATGAATATAAAAAACATGCATAATATGGATGACAACAAAGTTGCAACCCCGTAAGTTTGCATATTTTGTATCAACTTAATCCTATATTTTAGATTTTTTATTTGCCCAAAAATGATATGCCTTTGTTCAATAAGCTGGTACTTTTCGTGCAACATCCTTACCCGATTGGATAAGGCTAAAAAACGATTGGTATAGGCCAACATGATCAAGCTGATGGCTGGGAAAAGAAGGGCAGGTATATTTACAGATAATTCCATAGCACAAAAATATAAAGTATTTTTGTGAACTCAGCACCCAATATGGAAAAAGCAACTTTTAAACAAATTCAAGGCAGTTTACCAAAGGAGCCAGGCATTTATCAATACTTTGATGATAAAGGCAAATTGATCTATGTAGGTAAGGCTAAGAATATAAAGAACAGGGTGAGCTCTTACTTTCTGTCCGGACAACAAAATGCCAAAACAACGGAGTTGGTGCAAAAAATCAAGGACATCCGCTTTACGATTGTCAATTCAGAACATGATGCTTTTATTTTAGAAAATGAATTAATTAAAAATTATCAGCCTAAGTATAATATCAATTTAAAGGATGATAAATCCTATCCTTATATCGTTATTAAAAATGAAAAATTTCCAAGGGTTTTTTTAACGAGGCGTAAATTTAAAGATGGGTCTACCTATGTGGGACCCTTTACCCATATTCTTGCTGTGCGTGAGCTCATGAATCATATCAAACAAACCATTCCATTAAGAACTTGTACCCTACCCTTGACTAAAAAAAATATTGAGCAAGGAAAGTTTAAAGTTTGTTTAGAGTATCATTTAGGTAATTGTTTGGGTCCCTGCCAAGGCTTTCAAGATGAAACATCCTATGATAATTCAATTCAACAGGTACAGCATTTATTAAAAGGGAATGTAAAATTAGTAGTGCAGGACTTAAAACAAAAAATGAAGTTGGAAGCAAGCGCGATGGATTTTGAAAAAGCAGAATTTACCAAGCGTAAAATTGAACAACTTGAAAATTACCAAACAAAATCGGTAGTCTACACCAAAAGCCTTGCGCCAATAGATGTGTTTAGTATTGCATACGACCAAGAACAGGCTTATGTGAGCTATCTGATGATTAAGGATGGGAAAATAATTCAAACGCATATTTTACCACTTAGTGTTCCATTAGAGGAAGCGAAAGAAACCATCCTCGCCTTTGCCATCCACCACTTCCGAAACAACATGCATTCAACTGCCCAAGAAATAGTGGTACCCATTGAGCTTACTGAAAAAGAGCCTAATGTAAAATATACGATTCCAAAAGCAGGCGACAAAGAACAACTGCTCGCCTTGTCGCAAAAAAATGCCGACTACGCTTTAAAAGATTGGAAACATAAGCAATTGCTTTTAAAAACAGCAGGCGCAACTTCGGACAATATCATTTTACAGGAGCTAAAATCAGTGTTGTACCTCAACGAAATTCCACTACATATAGAATGTTTCGATAACTCTAATATTCAAGGCGCCTATCCCGTATCTGCGATGGTTTGTTTTAAAAATGGCTTACCCAGCAAATCAGATTATCGCCATTTTAATATAAAAACAGTTATAGGTATTAATGATTTTGCCAGTATGAAGGAATCTGTTTTAAGAAGATACACCAGTGTCCTTGAAAAAAAATTACCACTTCCACAACTGATTATTATTGATGGCGGTAAAGGACAACTCAATGCAGCATTGGAAGCCATGACCGCGTTAGGTATTCAGGATAAAGTGACGATGGTAGGATTAGCCAAAAATTTAGAGGAATTGTTTTTTGTACATGACCAAGATTCCATCAAACTCAACTGGAATAGTGAGGCGCATAAATTGATTCGGCAAATTAGAGATGAAGTTCATCGTTTTGGTATTCAATTTCACCGATTAAAGCGATCCAAAGGTGCTTTAGAAAATAGCATGGACCATATCACTGGCATTGGACCCAAAACAAAAGAAATGCTGCTACTATATTTCAAATCAGTGAATAAAATAAAAGCTGCCAGTCCAGAGCTATTATCTGAAATTATTGGCGCAAAAAAAGCGGCAATTTTAGTAGCCGCTTTTAATAAGTTAGATTAATACACCCATCGATCCTGTTCGTAATCAAATATTTTTTGTCTAATTTTTTCTCCTTCCTGGAGTCTTCTTATTGGATCCTTATAAATGGCATTCAACAGTTTGTCGTTATAGTTATCAATACTTGATTTAACGATATAACTATTAAAGTATCTGCTTTCAAATAATTCTTCCCAAGTAATCCTTGTAGAAATATTTTTAGGATTGTACACTTCATTTTTGGCCAAGCTGGTTCTTAATTCAGGATAGTACAACCAAAATAAAGTACGCTTCACTGGTTTGTTGTTTATCACAATAGTTGCAACTGGTGCAATACCAATGATACGACAATACATCCGGCTTGTTTTTTTATCGAATATCCATTGCTCTTTTAATCTGAAAGTATAAATAGAGTCTGGACTTGGCGCTAATCTGGTATTATATATAATACTGGTGTCATATACATTCGGATTGTCCACGTTTTGTACTAATTGTGTATCTAAGCTTCCCTTTAACATCGCAGAAACTTGATCATAAGTAATTGGGGTAGTGAATCGATCATCACCTCCATCCGCAGAAAAAGGAACCACTTCCTCTTTTTCAATGGCCCTCAATAATATAGCAAAAAAACGTTGATCTCCATTATCATCATAAGCTTGGTATATGAAAGGACGATTTAATTTTTCGCGGCCATCAATTTCCTCCCAAACAAACTCGCTAAATAAGGCATCTTCCTCTCTTAAATTTTCATAAGGCAAGGGAATGCGTTGTTGTACTCCGGCGCGCTTATTTGTTTCTGAAAAAAAGGCGTAATTATTTCTTAAACTTTTCTTTGTTTTGGCATTAAATCCACCTACCAAAGTTGTATCAAACGTTTTTACCGACTTGACATTAGGATCAAATGCAACTACTTTTTTTGCTGTATCCTGCGCAGCTATCGACGAAGTTACTGTTGTATCCTTTGCTGCAGTTGCAGGTTTCTTTTTTGCGCCATAATTGAATTGCGCACTTGTAGTGTTGGCTACAAATAGAATTGCTAAAATAATGCTGCTATAAATTTGATACTTTTTCATTTGATATATTTTAAACCACTCAATACTTAAAAATTATTGAAGTATGAAAGTGATTGTTTGATCTAGCTTACGCGTTCCGCCACCTGGTTCTGAAACTTTTATTTCGCCAATGGTTACCGTACTACCTGGTTGGCATCTTTTAACTAAATCCTGTGCGCCCCCTGAGAATTTATTTCCGACCACTTCCCTAAATTCTGGTTCATCAAAACCTTTTCCAGTCCCAATAACGATGAACGAAGTAACATTGAATTTAATGCCGTCAAAAATAAAATCTTTTAATTCAGCAACCACACCACCTTGCACCCTAAATACATTCGCAGCCATATTACCGCCTGCACTTTCGCCCACTAATGCCAAAGGATTAGGTACGCGTTTAACAGGTATGGTTACTTTTTGCGTTTGTTTACCATCATTGATATTCACCACCACTGAACCCAACTGCGTACAGTTGACAATATATTGTCCAGGTCCTGATTTTTTAATGGTTGCGCCAGTCCCTTCAATACTTGCATTAATTTTTTCAGCGCCACCACCACCAGTAATACTTAGTGGATTGTCCAAGCCTTTATAAAATACCCTTGTTTTATCTGTAGATACGACCAATCCAGTGGGTGTTCCTACCGTATAATTGACAATTTTTTCAACAATCGCCGTTTCTCCATCAGGTTTTATAAATGAAATACGAACTCTTTTTGAATTTTGACCTGGTGCGCCAGCTGTTGATTTATAAGTCGCAGAGCCATCTGCAGTAATTGGAATCACCGTACCATCAACAGAAATAGTTGGTTTAGCTGCGCTGCTAAATGCACCAACGCCAGCAGTAATAATTAATTCCTCACCCGACATCAAATATTGAGAATTAGACGCTGCAAATGCATTGAATTGATCATAGATCAACTCTACTTCTCCAATTTGTCTGTGACAATACTCCACTACTTGTGACTCACTATTACGAATGTCATTTTGAAATTTTGTTAAAATAGCGATTGATGCGACTGTTGGTGTCATATTGAAATAAGCATAAGCCCAATCCGACTTTGCAGCCATATTATTGGAGCTTGGAATACTTAAGTCTAATGGTAAATTTGGAATTACTTCCTTTGCTAATGCAGGATCAATATCACCTAATTCCTTTTTAAATTGAGTCAACCTATTTAATAAATCTTTTCCTTTTGGATCAGTACCTTTTAAAAACAACCTGGTAGATGCTTCTAAATCATCCTCATTAAAAACTTCTTTGCCATCTACATTCTTTAATCTTGATGCTACTTTTAAATCTTGCTTTAATGTTTGAATATAATTGTACAAGGCATCCGAAATAGCATGCGCTTTATCAGCTTTGGGCGCCCAAATGGCTGCTTTCTCAGCAGTTTTAGGATCAGCTAATTTTTTTTGTAAAGATTTTAAAATCTCATCATTCTTTTTTTGAATAATAACATTCGCATTAGTTAAACTTTGATCGATTGTTTTAAATGCATTTAAAATTTCACTGGATACATTTAATGCCAAAAGCGCGGTCAACACCAAATACATGATGTTAATCATTTTCTGCCTAGGCTCTTTAGGTAACGACATGTATACTAATTTTTTTTAGTGGTAGTAATTTATTAAATATTAAGCACGACCTTGCATGGCTACTATCATGTTGCCATAAATTTGATTCAACTTTGTCAAATTATCTGCTAATATTCCTATTTGCTCTTTCGCACGAACTGCATCATTAGCCGAACTTGACATTGCAGCTGATGCCTCAGTCAATTTGTTATAATATTGATTCATTGCTTCCATTGACTTCGCCATCACTTCAAACTGATTGCTTAAATCCTTAACGCCGCTTGTTGCAGTTGAAAATCCAGCCAAATTATTGGATACGCCTAAGATCGCTTCGTTGACACCACCCATGGATTTCGCCGCTGTATTAGTATTTTGCGCAAATTCTTTACTTGATTTTGCAATATCTGCAATATCACCCAAATACATTGCTGTATCATTTAATCTTTGAAAGCTGGTGCTTAATTTATCAAATGCGGCTTGATCAATTTTTGCTGATTCTAACTTTGCTAAAACAACATCGGTCGCACCTGATGCAGAATCAGAAGAAACACCTCCAATTTCTGGTGGCGGCAAAAATGCATAAATTACAAATATAAGTGCCTCTGTTCCCAAACCAACTATCAATGCATAGTCAGCCCAAGAAAGGTGAATGATTAGATCGGAAGAGCGTCGTGTA
>CALLKA010000150.1 GCA_938008665.1 uncultured Bacteroidota bacterium | reverse complement strand
TTCCTTCAATGTTTTTTAAAATGCGAGATGCTTTTTCCAATCCACTTTTTTGATTGCGCGGTAAATCCACTTGGGTAGGGTCGCCTGTAATGATTGCTTTTGCATTGGAACCAATACGCGTTAAAAACATTTTAATTTGCAAATCGTTGGCATTTTGTGATTCATCTAAAATGATAAATGCATTATCCAAAGTTCTTCCACGCATGTAAGCAAGTGGTGCAATTTCAATAGTACGTGTGGTCATATAATAACCTAATTTATCTGCAGGTATCATGTCATCCAACGCATCATACAAGGGACGTAAATAAGGATCAATTTTTTCTTTCAAATCACCAGGTAAAAATCCCAAACTTTCTCCGGCTTCAACGGCGGGTCTTGTTAAAATAATTTTTTTAACCAATTTGTTTTTTAATGCACGTACCGCAAGCGCAACGGCAGTATAGGTTTTACCTGTACCTGCTGGTCCAATGGCAAATACGATATCATTTTTGTCTGCAGCTTGCACCATCTTTTTTTGATTCGCAGTGCGCGCGCGAACTGTTTTTCCATTAGGCCCAAATACCAAAACTTCATTGGGATTTTGCTCTACAAAATTATCAATCACTTCTGCGTCATCTCCACCTAAAATTTGTTCAAAATAATTTTCACTTAAATGACCATTGCGTTCCATGTATTGAATGATAAGTTCAATTTTTTCTTTGGCTAAATCAATTTGTTCAGGTGCACCACTTAGTTTTATTTGGGTACCTCTTGATAAAATTTTTAATAAAGGAAATTTCTTTTTTAAAATGTCAAACTTATTGTTGTTCACGCCGAAAAACTCAATAGGGTTAACGGTTTCTAGGTTGATGATTGATTCACTCAATGGGATTAGTTTTAAAGGGTTAGTAGTATAAAATAATCTGCCTGACACAATTTAGAAAAAGGAGATATAAAAAACAATAAATAAATACGCACAAATGTGCATTATTAAAATGATAATATTCTGTTCATTTTAGTATATTAAAAAGTAAGGCTTGATTAATTTAATTAAATAGCAAAAGCGTTTAATTATAAAGAAGATTATGCTAAATAATCACAACAGAAAAGGGGGTTTATTGTATCTGCGCATTAACTATTGCGCAATTCCGAAATGGTCTTGATGGGATCGGCTGCTTTAAAAACTGTGGTTCCTGCAACCAGCACATCAGCGCCTGCGGCCACTAATGCTGTTGCATTAGTTTCACTAACACCGCCATCAATTTCAATTAAAGTTTTTGCGCCTGCATTTTGTATGATTGATTTTAATGCGATCACTTTTTCATATGTGCCTTCAATAAATTTTTGGCCACCAAAACCAGGGAATACACTCATCACGCAAACGAGATCAATTTCAGTAATGAATTCCTTTAGAACTTGAATGTCTGTATCCGGATTGATGGCAACGCCCGCTTTCATGCCATGGGCTTTTATTTGCGCAAGGGTGTCTAATAAATTAGGGCAGGCTTCATAATGCACAGTTAATATATCTGCACCAGCTTTTTTAAATGCTGCAATATATTTTTCAGGATGTACAATCATTAAATGTACATCGCACACTTTGGTGGTTGCTTTTCTTATTTGTTCAATGATGGGTAATCCAAAACTAATATTAGGAACAAAGCTGCCATCCATCACATCTAAATGATACCATTCCGCTTCACTCTTATTTAGCATTTCGCAGGTATTACCTAATTGTAAAAAGTCGGCAGCTAATAAGGAGGGCGCAATAATGGTCATTGTGTAAATTTGAAACAAAGGTCCTGATTTTTTTACACTCTGTCATTTTTTTGTCATTTTTTTTATAAAATCAAATTCACTGACCAAAGTCAGTTGTTTTAAAAAACTTGCGATTACTTTTGCGGTCAATATATATGTATATGAATAAACCAATTCTCTTTGTAGCAGCATTATTAATTTGTATGACTGCCTTTAGTCAAAATGATTCTATATTATTTGCGGGTGAGCCCCATTTTAAAAATGTGATTCAGTTAACCAATGGGGGAGACAACGCGGAAGCGTATTGGAGTTTTGACAATAAGCGCATTACATTTCAAAGATCCAATCCAAAGGAAGGCGTTAACTGTGATCAAATTTTCATGGGTTTAGTTCCTAATAATAAGACAACACCCTTTACTTATAAATCTATTAGTGGTGGCATGGGTCGAACCACTTGTAGCTATTTTACTAAGGATGGTGCACATATTATTTATGCATCTACAAAAGGCGGGGGTAATGATTGCCCGCCACCAGTGGATCGTGCGAAGTATGGCAACAAATATATTTGGCCCTTATATAATACCTATGATATTTTCATGGCCGATACCAATGGACTAGTGGTGAAGCAATTAACCAATGCAAAAGGATATGATGCGGAAGCAACTTTATCCTATGACGGTAAGCGCATGATTTATTGTAGTGATAAAGACGGCGACTTGGATTTATATGTCATGAATTTAGCTACAGGAAAAGAAAAGAAAGTAACCCATACCTTAGGATATGATGGAGGCGCATGGTTTAGCCCAGATGGCAAGAAAATTGTTTGGCGCGCCAGTCGCCCTTCAACACCTGCGGAAGTGGCAGAATACAAATCCTTATTAGCTGAAGGGTTAGTAGCACCTACTAAAATGGAAGTGTTTATTGCTGATGCAGATGGGTCCAACGCGAAACAAATCACCAATTTAGGTCAAGCCAATTGGGCACCTAATTTTACCCCTGATGGGAAGCACATCATTTTTTGTAGTAACCACGAATACAAGTATGGATTCCCTTTCAATATGTATTTAATGGATTTGGAGGGGAATAACATTGAAAAAATTAGCCGTGATAAAGGATTTGATGCTTTTCCGATGTTTAGCCCAGATGGTAAAAGAATTATGTTCTCTTCCAATAGAAATAATGGAGGAACCAGGGATACCAATTTATTTGTAGCGGATTGGGTGGATTAAAAAAGGTTTATAGATAAAGTTGTATTTTAGCCACTCAAACAAATCAATTACTATGAATACTGGTTTACTACACTTGCATAATATTTTAAGATGGGTGATTCTGATTACCCTTTTATGGAGCATTTACAAATTATTTGTAAAACAAGATGCCCTTAAAACAAGCAAAATTTTATTCATTGCATCGCATACCACATTGTTAATTGGCTTGTATCAATACTTTGTAAGTAGCTTATTGGGTTTTAAGGCGATTCAAACCGCTGGAATGAAAACAGTAATGGGAGATTCAGTAAGTCGTTTTTGGGGGATGGAGCATGCGTTCACTATGATTATTGCCATCATTTTGATCACCATTGGACATATTCGTTATAAAAAGTCTGGGAAAGCGGGTTTAACCCAGGTTTTATACCTTCTAGCGTTAGTATTCATCCTTTTAATGACACCTTGGCCGTTTAAGGCAGGGGTGGGTCGTCCTTGGTTCCCAGGGATGTAACATGTAAAGTGTTGAATATCAATATATTAAAAAGGAGAAGTTGGGCTTCTCCTTTTATTTTGGGCTTTTTTCAATATTTCGGGGTGAATTTTTCATAATTCCATTCATTTCCATATCTTTGCAACCCCAAAATAAGTATGTCA
>CALLKA010000149.1 GCA_938008665.1 uncultured Bacteroidota bacterium | reverse complement strand
TACGAGATAGTACAAGGTGACTGGAGTTCAGACGTGTGCTCTTCCGATCTTTGTGTGCCGAGCCGTTGTGTGCCGAGCCGTTATGTGCTTGGCACGTAGTTCCCCAGTAAGGAGGGTTCGGAAAAGGGGTGCGGTGCGCAATGCTTGGCACGTAGTTCCCCGATAAGGAGGGGTTCGGGGAACGTAGTTCCCCGATTAGTACACGATGTGCTCGTCAATCCACTTTTTCAGCTGCACGCAGGTGGGCTCCAGAATTCGGTTCAGCCCGTCGGCATAGGATTGGTAGTTGGACTCGTTGTCCCGAATCAAACGCAACGTGTGGTACATGATGCTCTGCAGTTCGGGCGTGTAAACGTCCACAATCGTTATAAAAATGTCGTCCACCGTGTTGTTTGTGCTGGACATTTCGCTGGATTTGGGATCATCGTCGTCGTTCATAATGGGCTTCATTTTGTACGGTTTTGAATTTGTTATGGGTGTTTGTGTTTGCAGCGTCATGAGATCGGGCGACAGCTGGTCGTCCAGTATGAACTTGTACATGGTGAGCGTCTGCAGGATGTGCGGCTTGTCGGTTTGCCCGTAGGTTCGTATGAGCTTATTTATGCCGGTTTTTGCCAAATCGGTCAGCAGCATGTGCAACCGGTGCTGCACCGTTATCATAGGCAGTTTCACGCACAAAACGCACTACTTCTGATTGTGTAGATCCTTGTGGCAATAATTGGCGCACATGGACTGCTCTTGTAGGATCATACTTAATACCTGCAACATATTGTGCCGGAATAACCTCTCCTGTAAAGTTGTTAGCTACAGTCATATCACCTGCTTTAATTTCAAATGAAGCTGAACGACTTTTGCCATTAATCATACCCTCTAAAGCACCTTTACTGATCCCTTCGATCAAACCTTGCTTAAATGATTTCACTGTAGCGCCACTTGCTGTTTTTTTAGCAGCAATTTCAGCAGCATCAATGCGTGAATGAATTTCAGTGAATTTAGTTTCTAAATTCTTGATTTCATTTTTCAATAACTCATCGGCCTTTCCTGTTGCACTTGCAACTGCTTGGCCTTCTGCTTTCTCGATTTTCGAGTCAATGGCTGAATTTATTTCATCCAATTGTTTTTTGATATCCTCTGACATATTCTATTTTTTTATACTTGTTTTTAAAAGCAGCTTCCGCCCATTGGTTCATATAAAATACACCGGCCGCCTTTTTTACATACTTTTTGAATTGCTGCTGTTGACGGATATTATTAAAAATAGAGTTCGTTTTATCAATATTGGGGTAAGTTAAAGGAATGAAATATTGCGGAAAAGAGGTACTACCTTTTAAGCTAGCACCAAAATGCAACACCATGGCATTGGTTACTTGACTAACCAATTGCTGTGCCTCCCTAGTTTTAATGATGGTTACATTGCTTTCGTTGGCCGTATATGCTTCCTGAAAATGGGGTGGGATTTGGTCTCCAACAATATAAAAATGCAATTGCGCTGAAGCATTTCCGGCAATTATTATATCCACTATTTTTTGATAAATAACTAGTGCAGGAATGTCAAAATCAGATTCAGTAAGGATAAATAGGCGCATATACAAAAGTACAGATTACTTAACAATTTATCCACCAATCATTTATAAGGACTAGTTCAATTAAATAGAACCCTAACTTTGGTCTATGGCAAGAGATTTACAGCAATTGGACTTATTTGGAAATGATATGAGCAGCCATGTTCATATTGCAGCACCCAAGTCCATTAAATCAAATAAACAGGCAAAGCCAATTATAAAGCCGGTACCCGTAACATCATATGCAGCACCCATTGTAAATCAAGTAGCAGAAGATGACTTACCACTTGTATCAAGATCGGCACAACATTTAAATACAAGTGCAACTAGTCAAAAAAGAGGTCGCAAATCATTTGCCTCTATGGATGCAGAGATGGGAAAAGTAAACATCCCTTCGGCGGAGATATTGGAAAAAAAATTATACTACCCTATTGGCGAAGTGGCCCATTGGTTTAATGTAAATACTTCCTTAATTAGATATTGGGAAAAAGAATTCAAACAAATTCAACCGCGCAAAACGCGAAAAGGAGACCGCTTATTCCGCGTGCAGGATATTGAATTATTAAAACAGATTCATTTTCTACTTCGCGAAAAAAAGTATTCCATTGATGGCGCTAAAACTTATTTGAAAAATAATAAAGAAAAGGCGGAAAAAAATATTGCTGTTTTAAATAGCTTAAAAAATCTAAAAAGTTTCTTAATTACATTAAAAGAAAATTTGTAATTACCTACAATTATAAATTCCTTGTTCCAATTTGCAAAAAAGCAAATCGCATTTACAACTATCCCTTTTCTGAAAATTTAATTTGATTTTCATTGGCATAAGCTACCGCTTTCAAATTTAAAGTTTCACGTAATTGTTGAAAAACATTTAAATCAGCTGACATTGAAATAAAACATTCAATATGGATGGTATGAAATTGCTTTCCCGCGTCTGACAAAAAAACTGAACTGCTTATAATCGAATTATGTTTTGCAATTTCGGAGCGCATAAAGAAAGCAAAATTTGTTAAGGCGTCTGCAGAAGTTATGACACTGATTTGCAAATCCATTTCAATTTTACGCTCTGTTCTGCAACTAATATTATCAACAATAGTGTCCACCATTTGTTTATTAGGAACTGTAATATATGTTTTGTCCTGTGTGCGAATTCGCGTACTTCTTAATCCAATTTTTTCAATGGTGCCGGTGAAATTATTCACTTTCACTAAGTCCCCAACAGAAAAAGGTTTGTCAAAAAATATAATAAAGGAAGCGATGATATTTTCCAAGCTTTCGCGCATAGATAAGGCCACGGCCGCACCCACGATACTTAAGCTGGTAACTAAATTGCCGATATTTTCATTGAATACATAACGCAAAATTAGCAATACACCAATGATGTATAAAATGACTTTGAAAAAGTCACGAAAAAATAAAATCAATTGATCATCCGAAAGCGATTTGGTTAATTTTGATTTTTCTTCCAATATAATCGATACAAATTCAAGTGTTCGAAGAAACACCCTAATTAATAAAATTATAAAACTTAATTTAACAATAGAATCAATCACCTGTTGTAAACTCACTTTAAATAAATGCACATCCCATAACACTGGAAATTTTAATTCATACAATGCAATTACTGCGACTAAAAAAATTAAAAATTGTTCAATGGGCACGACCAAGCGATGCACATGGCTTTTACGTAATTCAGAATGATTTTTCTTATCAACCCAGGTATAAATTAAACTTGCAAAAAAACGAGAGATGAACCTTTTGAAAATAAATGTCGCTAATAAAATAGCCAATATATATAAATAGCTGCGAATTGGATTGCTTAAAAATTCTAGGTCTAGTTGCATAATATTGAATTAATTATAATTTTTTCCATTCCAACAATTGCATCGTAGTTCCGTCAAAAACACCATAGGTATAAAGGCGAATCCAATCCCCTAAATTTATGTACCTTGTTGTTTCACTTATTTTAAAATCAATTGCATAATGTCGATGTCCAAAAATAAAATAAGCAACATCAACCTCCTTTGCTTTTTGTTTGGTATAAATAATAAGCCACTCCTTATCCTCGCCCAAAAACTGCTCGTCACTACTTCCTGTTTTTGCCCTACTCTTTCCGCTAAAATAATTGGCCAATCGAATACCCAAATCAGGGTGTAACCAACCAAACAACCATTGGCAAACCGGATTGGTAAATATTTTTTTAATGAACTTATACCCTTCATCACCTGGCCCCAAGCCATCACCATGACCAATGAAAAATTTCTTTCCAGCAAATTCAAATTGCATGGGTTCAAAATACACATGGGCATTAAGCTCCTCTTTTAAATAATCACGCATCCATAAATCATGATTACCAGTAAAAATATGCAGGGGAATTCCGGCGTCGCTAATTTCAGCCAAGCACCCTAATAACCGAACAAAGCCCTTCGGTACGACAGTTTTGTATTCAAACCAAAAATCAAAAATATCTCCAACAATAAAAATAGCGGCTGCATCCGATTTGGCCTGTTTAAGAAATTGCACCAGCTGTTGCTCTCTTTCACGGCTAGCAATTGCATTGGGTGCTCCCAAATGGAAATCAGAAAGGAAATAAATTTTTTTACCGTGTGCTAATTCCATGTAACTGGGCTTTAGAAACCAATTTTTAAAATACGAATTGCCTAATCCACTAACTTATCAACCAAAAAACAATACACTTCTTTAGGACCATGCACCCCCACGACCAAAGTTTTTTCAATATCTGCAGTACGACTTGGCCCAGTAGCATAACTAATCATACTTGGTATTACATCCGCTTCCTTTTTAAACTGCGCCAAGCTATCTGAAACATCAAACAATAATTGATGCGTGTAAGCAATACAAATATGAATAGGCGCATATACACTTGTAGTACGGCCGCTTAATTGCTGACTACTTAATACAATCGTTCCAGTTCTCGCAATTAAATGATCACATAAAGTAATCGCAGCATCGCATCCAGCCAAATCATCTGTATTTACTGGGTCGAAATGGTATTCTTTCATATCATCTAACCAACCTTCTTCAATGGAATAAATTTTCTCCCATTGGTTGGCTTTTATTAATCCACTCAATTGACTGACCAATTCAGCTTCATCGGCACAGTATACAAACTTGCCTAATAACTCGGTAAATTTTTGTGCAAATTCAATCGTCAATTCCTGATCCGTCGGATAAAATATAGGTGTTTCCGCAACTTGGTCTGGGAAAGGAACAGGTACAGGATCCTTTAGGGCCTGTTTGATTTTCTGTAATATTTTACTTCTTGCACCTTGTGATTCCATTACAACTGTTTTATACTTAAGTGGTACTTGGTTTTTCAGTGTTATCCGCTGCAATATCTTGATCTGGAGAAGCAACGACAACTTCTTCAGTTGAAACTGTATCAGCTACCGGAGCTTCAACAGGAGCAACTTGATCCTTGCCTTCTTCTACATCAAAAGTAACCACTTTTTCTTCCTCAAATGGACGGTTTCCAATTAACGCTTCCACATCACTTTTATGTAAAACTTCTTTGTCTAATAATTCTTTTGCTAATTTCTCTACTTGCTCTTTTTTAGAAGTTAACAATTCTAAAGTTCTTTGATAAGCAGCATCAATCATCTTACGCACTTCCTCATCGATAATTTTTCCTGTTTCTTCGCTAAAAGGCTTTTGAAAAGTATTTTCTTGAGAAGGATCGTAAAAACTTACGTTACCAATTTTATCATTCATACCATAAGTAGTCACCATTGAATAAGCCATCTTAGTGATTTGTTGTAAGTCATTAGATGCACCAGTAGATATGCGACCAAAGAAAATTTGTTCTGCAGCACGGCCGCCTAAAGTCATACACATTTGATCCGTTAATTGCTCAATTGTATATAAGTATTGCTCCTTGGGCGTGTATTGCGCATAACCTAACGCAGCAGTACCACGAGGTACAATGGTTACTTTTAATAATGGATATGCATGTTCTAAAAACCAACCACATATTGCATGACCTGCTTCATGATAAGCAATAACTTCTTTTTCTTCCTTAGAAATAATTTTATTCTTTTTCTCTAGTCCGCCGATTACTCTATCAATGGCATCTTGAAAATCTTTCATCTCCACACCTGTCTTTCCTTTTCTTGCTGCAATCAATGCTGCTTCATTACATACGTTGGCAATATCAGCGCCCGCAAAACCTGGTGTTTGTTCCGCCAATTTATGTACGTCTAAATTTTCAGAAACTTTAATGGGGCCTAAATGCACTTTAAATATTTCCTCACGACCTTTTACATCAGGACGATCAATAGATATTTGACGATCAAAACGACCTGGTCTCAATAAGGCACTATCTAATACATCAGGACGATTTGTTGCAGCTAAAATAATAATTCCTGTATCTCCACCAAAGCCATCCATTTCCACTAGTAATTGGTTCAATGTATTTTCGCGTTCATCATTGCTCATCATGGCATTTTTACCACGTGCACGACCAATCGCATCAATCTCATCAATGAAAATAATACAAGGTGCTTTTTCACGCGCTTGTTTAAATAAATCACGCACACGACTTGCGCCCACACCCACAAACATCTCCACAAAATCAGATCCACTTAAGCTAAAGAAAGGCACTTGCGCTTCCCCCGCCATCGCTTTTGCTAATAAAGTTTTACCAGTACCTGGAGGACCAATTAATAATGCGCCCTTAGGAATTTTACCACCGAGTGCTGTATATTTTTTTGGTTGTTTTAAGAAATCTACAATCTCCATTACTTCTTCCTTTGCTTCCTCCAAACCTGCAACATCTGCAAAAGTAATATTGACTTTAGTGCCGCCTTTTTCAAATAAGGTCGCCTTAGATTTACCTACATTAAAAATTCCACCTGGGCCACCGCCACTTCCGCCGCCGCCGCCCATCTTGCGCATCAATAAAACCCAAACCACAATAATTAATACAAATGAAAAAATGGTATTTGCAATTGGGCCAAACCACTCTCCTTCCTTCACCGTATTTTGAGGAATTTCAGTAATTCCTTTTTGCTCATAAAATTTTTGTAGACGTTCGTTAAAGCTATTCCAATCCGTAACACTAAACTCAAATAAAGGAACCCCCTTTACTTTCGCTTTGTCAATTTTTGTTTTTAATTTTTGAACATAAAAATCTTTTCCAATACTATCTGGTTTGATATATACACGAACCAACTCCTTATTTTGGACCAAATCAATACGCTCCACATCGCCATTAGAAAGCATGACTTGCTTAAATTCCTGTTCAGTCGTAAGACGAATTTCAGGTGCCATTTGGAAAAAACGTGCAGACAATAAGGAGATCGCAATTAAACCATAAATCCAATATATATTGAACTTAGGCAACTTAGGACCATCACCCAACGGCGAACCTTTCTTTTTTTTATTATCAGGAATCATAATCGATATTTATTTTTTCGAACGCCTCTAATGAAATCACATTAATTTCAGCAGGAGCAACATTTTGTTTTTATAATAACAACGCAAATATTAAAATAGTTTACAAATCATGCATTTTTGTATCTGCGTCACTCCACATTTCTTCTAACTGATAAAAATGCCTAGACTCGGGATGCATAATATGAACAACGATATTAATGTAATCAATAAGTAACCATTGTGCCGCTGTTTTGCCCTCACTTTTGTATGCCCATTCAGAACAATTTGTTTTCACTTCATATTCCACATTATCAGCAATCGCTTTTAATTGTGTGGTATTATTTGCTTCACAAATGATAAAAAAATCAGTCGTAGATTCCTGAATTTTTCTCAAATCCATGCTGATAATATTTTCCCCTTTTTTATCCTGAATTGCTTTAATAATGGTTTTGAATATTTTAGCGTTGCGCGTAATTTGAGGTGTCGACGATTTTGGTCGATTTTTCAATGCAGTAAGATGTTCCAATGATGCTTTTTATTTATTTGTTATTGCTTTATTAGTCTAAAGATTAATAAATTAAATATTATTCTATGCTAACTTTACAAAAATAACAATTCTTTGTCACCTGCCACACCAATTATCACATTAGGGGAGCCGCTTATAGAACTGTCTGAGATTGATAGTACCAATATGTATGCCATGGAGCAGATTCATGCCCAAAAGGCCTTATCTGGCAGTGTGTACCAAACTGATTTTCAGACGAATGGGAAGGGGCAACATGGCCGAATTTGGGAGAGTCATCGGGGCGAAAACCTACTTTGCACCTATGTTTTGGAGTTAAATGCACTAAAACAGGGTAAAAATTGGGTTCCAAGTGAGCAGTTGGGACTATCCGCAGCAGTGGCACTGGGGGCACAAGCATTTTTTATGGAATTTGCTGGGGAGGAGACCAAAATCAAAAAACCCAATGATCTCTATTGGCGTGACAGAAAGGCAGGGGGCATATTGATTGAAAACATAGTTCGCGGAACCCATTGGACTTGGACCGTCATTGGTATTGGCCTCAATATTAACCAAACCCAATTTTCAAATGAGGCTGGAAATCCCGTTTCCTTGAAACAAATTACCGGAAAGGATTGGGATATAAAGGCAATGCAAAAAAAATTAGCTGAATCATTAAGCGCCTCCTTAAATTTATGGTTAACCGAAGGGGAAGCATTGACTTTACAAAAAATGGAATTACAACTAATAAAAATTAAAAGCGAATAAAGAAAAACACAATGGAATATAAATTAACGCAATACTCAAAAGGTGGTGGATGTGGTTGTAAAATTTCACCAGCGATACTTTCTGAAATTTTAGCCGCACATAATGTGGGTGCAAAAAGTAATGTGCCGCAATTATTAGTGGGGAATGACAGTAGAGATGATGCAGCAGTGTATCAAATAGATGAAAAAACTGCAGTGATTAGTACCACCGATTTTTTTATGCCGATTGTAGATGATGCATTTTCATTTGGACAAATTGCAGCAGCCAATGCGATTAGCGATGTATATGCGATGGGTGGGAAACCGATATTTGCTTTGGCGGTATTGGGGTGGCCACTCGCTTCACTTCCTGCAAGTGAAGCAGCAAAGGTAATGGAAGGGGCGCGCAAAACCTGTGCTGATGCAGGTATTGTCATTGCAGGAGGACATAGTATTGATAGTCAAGATCCAATTTTTGGATTGGTGGTGAATGGAATTATTGACATTGAAAATTTAAAAAGAAACGATACTGCACAACCAGGTGATGTATTAATATTGACCAAGCCATTAGGGGTGGGCATCATGGCAACTGCACAAAAAAGAGGATTACTGTCGGAAGAAGATTTGAATTTTTTAGTCAAACAATTAACCACCATTAACAAAGCAGGAGAAGCATTAGGAAAAATAAAAGAAGTACATGCGATGACCGATGTAACCGGTTTTGGATTATTAGGACATTTAACAGAGATGATGGAAGGAAGTAATTTATCTGCCACCATACATTATAATCAAATTCCCATTATACCAGCAGTTCGCAGTTATATTGCACAAAAAACAATCCCTGGCGCCACCGCGCGTAATTGGAGCTCATGCAGCGCTGGCGTAGTTTTTGGTGCTGGCATTGACGAGGAAGAAGCAACTAAATTATTGCCCGATCCGCAAACCAATGGCGGATTATTAATAGCAGTAGCCCCAGATGCGTTACAAAAAGTTCAAACAATTTTAAAAGAGTTAGGTATTCACTATACCGAGCCTATTGGAACATGCAGTGCAGCAATGGATAAAAGAATTTATATCCAAAAGGACTAGCATCAACGAGGACTTTTTGACGTTTGTTTTATTGCTATCATTTATTCAAAAATCAAATGCCCTTTATTTTTGATTTGATCGGGGGTGAGCTCGGCGACCATTTGAACGCCTTTGATGTCGCGGACCGTTTGTAAAATATCATTTACTTTTTCGTCCTCAATCCACTCCCCTCTGATCCACCAAATAAAATCCATGTGTTTCAATTCGGGCAATAAATATTCACCATCAAATTGATTGTGGTAAACAAAATGCTGAATGGAAGTTGTAGGTTCAGTTCCTTCATACATGGAAAAATAGTAAGTTCTATTTTTTCTTTTTAAAGCAATTTCGTGATCAGGATTAAACCTGAATTCAAAACCCATGTATTGATTTAATAAAATACAGAATTGATAATTTTTGATCGGCGCAGAAATACCTAAGATGCGAGTTCCCTCGAAATCATTTTCGTTAATTGCATCCTGATCTAAAATTAATTTACTCACTTTATAAATTTATAAAACTAAAGTTTTTATCAAACCAACTATCCACGTTAAAACTCGATATCTAATTTCACCTCATCTGCGCCTCTCATGTATATAAGTGTTGTTTTGTCTCCCTTTTTAAATTTCGAAAGCGCCGTCATATAACTCATCACATCAACCAACTTATAGTCGCCTAGTTGTAGTAATATATCACCGCCTTTCATGCCCAAACGCTCTGCTAATTTTCCTGGCGTTGCGCCTTCAATCCGAACCCCTGTTCCAGTAAATGCATAGTCGGGCATCACCCCTAAACTCACCGTGAACTTATTGCTTTTGCCCATGGAAGTTTCACGTGTTTTTAAAAAATCAAGTTTGCCAACAGCATCTGTATTTTTAATAATATTATGTACATATTGAATGATGGTTGCTTCTCCTGCATAATTAATTTTATCCCCATCATCGGTGGCTTTATGATAATCACTATGGCTTCCGGTAAACATAAATAACACAGGCATATCCTTGCGATAAAAACTCGCATGATCGCTAGGACCCGCGCCAGCACTATCATAATGCGTTAATAAACTAGTTGGTGTTTTGGCCAATACCTCAGCCCATTTTGTTGAAGTACCATACCCACCCACTGTTAATTTACGTGCGGTATCATATCTGCCCACCATATCCAAATTAATCATGTAATTTAAATTGCCTTTATAAGTTGGATGTTCTAGCCAATACTTACTTCCAAATAATCCTAATTCTTCGCCCGAAAAATGAAGGATTAAATAGTTATTATTTTTAGGTGATTTTTTCTTTAATAATTTAGCCAATTCAATAATCGCACTAGTACCACTTGCATTATCATCTGCGCCATTACGAATTGCATTATTAATATCTAATGCATTGCGATCTTCATTGTAACCTAAGTGATCCAAATGTGCGCCAATAACAACCGTATTCGCTGCTTGGTTATCAATAAAAGCTGCCACATTATGTGCAGTTCGAGTTGCATGTTCAAATTCAATATTCGCATTAATTTTATAAGTATCAATATCATCATTGAAATGTTTCAACCAACCATTTCTTGTAAAATAAACGACTGGGATAGACAAAGAAGCAGCAGTATCAAATTTATTAAATTGAATGTTGTCAACAAAAGTTCCTTTATTATATAAAAATAAAGCGCTAGCCCCTTTTGCTTTTACTTCTTTGGTAAAATCAATGATCCATTGATTCAAATCAAAATGCGGATTGGTCACTGCAGCATCTAACACTTCATTTAAATCCTTAAACCAAACTTGTTTAGATTCATTTAAAGTAATCGCTGCGTTGGAATTAAATTTTCCTGATCCACTATTGGACAATGGAATAAATTCTTTATCATACACAAGTGCTTCCCCATTGATATTCAAAAATGAACCTGCCGTTAAACGTTTGCCTTCATCAATTGGGAATGGTTGGATATAGCCATCCACACCCATGGGTTGTATGCCCAAGGCTTGATATTGTGCAACGATGTAGTTCACCGATTTTTGCTCACCTACCGAACCTGCACGACGACCTTCAAGTTCATCACTCGCTAAATACCTGATATGATTTTGTACATTTTGAATAAGGACTTTATCAGTTTTTGTTAATTTTTGAGCCATCCCAATGAAAGGCAACAAAATTAAAACCAACCCTAGTATTTTACGCATAATATCTGTTTGTGTAACAAAAATAAGCAAAGCAGCTAGGAAATAGAAGGTATTTATCAAATACCTAACAAGAAAATTAAGGGATAATGTAGGGATTGATTATAAACCCAACTGTGGTAAAGCCAAGGTGGAAACTTATGATTTTAATCATTTTTAGCGCAGTTCTCAATTTCCTATTTCGTAAGCTATACCCAATGTTAAAAGTTAGCTTTGCCACCTCATGAAAGCCAGTTTACATATCGCACTTGTAGGGAACCCCAATTCGGGGAAAAGCTCCTTATTTAATGCACTTACTGGCCTGCACCAAAAAGTGGGTAATTTCCCCGGCGTCACCGTAGATAAAAAAACCGGGCATTTGGATATTGGCGAACAGCCCACCACCTTAATTGATTTACCCGGCACTTATAGTTTTTACCCTAAACGAGAAGATGAATGGGTGGCTTATAAAGTTTTGATGGGTGTTGACCAAGAGGTGAAGACGGATGTCATACTATTAATTGCTGATGCCAGTAATTTAAAAAGAAATTTACTTTTTTGTAGTCAAATCATTGACTTAAAAATTCCAGTGGTATTGGCACTTACCATGAATGACCTTGCAGCAAAAAAAGGAATCAAAATAGATATTGCAGGATTGCAAGAAGATTTAGGCATACCAGTGGTTGCAGTAGATGCAAGAAAAAATAAAGGTTTACAAGAATTAAAGGCCGCATTAAATTCTATTATTCAAACCCCGCGTGCTAAAAATGTCGAAAGTTTTATTGACAATAAAGCATTAGCGCCAGAAGCCATTATTGATTTTAAAAAATTATACCCTACACATAGTGACTACGCTGCGTTACATTATTTGATGCACCATGAAGCATTTCCATTAGAGGAGGAAATGCAGCAAACCATTGAGCAGATTGAAATTGATCACAATTTTAATCATACAAAAACGCAGGCACAGGAAATTTTACAACGCTATAGTCATATTCAAGAGATTATGAAAAATCGCGTAGTGGAACCCGACCCGACAGCGAAAAAGAAGAGATCAGAAAAATTAGATAATATATTCTTACACCGCATAGGCGGCTATGCCATTTTATTTTCAGTTTTATTTATTTTGTTTCAATCCGTTTTTTGGATGGCTAAATTTCCAATGGATGGGATAGAGTGGATATTTACCAATGTCACCGCCTATTTAAACGCAGTACTACCCAATGTTTGGTGGGAAGATTTACTCGTGAATGGTTTGGTTGCTGGTATTGGCGGCATTGTGATATTTGTACCACAAATCATGATCCTATTTGGTTTGATTACTTTGTTGGAAGATACAGGCTATATGGCGCGTATTAGTTTTTTAAGTGACAAGCTCATGCGCAAAGTGGGACTCAATGGAAAAAGTGTAATGCCCATGATCAGTGGATTTGCCTGTGCGGTACCTGCGATTATGAGTGCCCGTAATATTGAAAATAGAAAGGAAAGATTACTGACCATCATGGTCACGCCTTTTATGAGTTGCAGTGCAAGGTTACCGGTGTACACAATTTTAATTTCATTGGTGATTGACGATAAAATATATTTTGGATTTTTAAGCTTGCAAGGATTAGTGATGATGGGATTATATGTCATGGGCATCGTAATGGCATTACTTGCTAGTATGGTCTTAAAGTGGTTTATTAAAATTAAAGAGAAGAGTTATTTCATATTAGAACTACCTGTTTACCGCGCGCCACGTTGGAAAAATGTAGGCACGACCATGATCCAAAAAGCAACCATCTTCGTGCGAGATGCGGGTAAGGTAATTATCATTATTAGTTTGTTGTTGTGGTTTTTAAGTAGTTACGGCCCTACTGAAAAAATGAAATTGGTCAACGAGAAATATGCACAACAAATTTCAAGTAATAATGGTGCACAAAAGATGAATGAATTACAACAAAAGCAAATGGATCGCGAATACAATACTGAAAAATTAGAAAATTCCTACGCAGGTATTATGGGTAAGCAAATTGAACCCCTTATTGCCCCATTGGGATTTGATTGGAAAATAGGCATCGCGCTGATCACTTCCTTTGCGGCGCGTGAAGTATTTGTAGGCACCATGGCTACTTTATATAGTGTGGAAGAATCAGACAATAGTTCCTTACGTGATAAACTAAAAGCAGCAGTGCGACCTGATGGCACCAAGGTATATAGCTTTGCGGCTGCTTTATCTCTTATGATATTTTATGTATTGGCCATGCAATGTATGAGTACACTTGCTGTGGTAAAGCGGGAAACGCAATCCTGGAAATGGCCCACCATTCAATTTTTTATGATGACCGGCCTCGCCTATTTCATGAGCTGGGCGGTGTATGTAATGGCGAAGTAATATAAAATGCTCAGTTATCTGCTTTTCACTTCCTCAAAGGCTTCATCATAATCAGGGCGAATAGTGCCCATAATGCGATCCCAGAATAAAAAGTACAAACCATAATTACCTTTAAAATATTTATGGTGTTGGTTATGGTTTACGGATGTATTGATCCACTTACCAAACCAGTTTTTACTAAAACCTTTTGGATATAATTCCCAGCCCAAGTGACCATACATATTATATATAATGGATAAAAGGAAAAAGATAAGTATGTGAGATCTATGGACGGGTATTGTAAATAAAAACACAACAAAAATCCCAATCTCAACAATTGCTTCCAAAGGATGAAATGCATAAGCAGCCCATGGGGATGGATTGGTTGATTTATGATGTACCAAATGCATAATATTGAATAAACTTTTATGATGCATAATACGATGCGTCCAATAAAAGTAGGTGTCATGTATTACAAACATCATTGGGAATGCTAAAAAATAATATGCCCAGCCGTAATCGCTTATATTTTGATACAAGGTTGTATGAGGTTGAACTGCAGGGTTGTAAATAAATAAAATTGGGATAAAAGCAAACATTAACATTGTTAGGGTACTATATCCAATTTCCCTTAAATAATCGGTGTTTTTTGGAAATTGCGATTGTATTTTTTTTTGTACTATTTTATTTTTTAACACGATATAAAATAATAAAAAAACAAGCCCCCCAATGAAATAATACCTGGTAGTAATATTTTGTAGTACGATAAAATATTTGTCAAATTGTATTTCCATGATATAAGGCGAAGATAGTAAATATTAAAATTGGCTTGTGAAAAGTGTGTTGTATTTATTTTAAACCTGATGTGATTTCTGATTTCAAAATCGCAATATCTTCCTTAATACGATTTATTTCTACGGGTAATGTGCCGTTATATACCCCTCGAATACGGCGATGCTGATCTACTAAAATGAAATTCTCGGTATGTAAAAACTCATTGCCTGATTGGTAGTAACCTACCGTATCTCCTGCAAAATATTGTTGTTTTGCCAAACCATATATGGCCTTTTTATCCCCGGTAAGCAAATGCCATTTTTCGGCGTCTACTTTATTATCCAACGCATATTTATTTAACACCTTTACATCATCTGTTTCAGGAGTGACGGAATGAGAAAGCAAGAGTATAGCGGTGTCCAAAATAAAAGCCTCCTGCAATAAATGCATATTGTTGGTCATTTTTGGGCAAATATTACGACACTTGGTAAAAAAGAAATTCGCAACATATATTTTTCCATTCACTAAATTTTCATCAACCACTTTTCCATTTTGATCTAAAAAGGAAAAGGAAGGAATGGTATGGATATTTTGATACGCGCTATCAGTTTCAGCAATCCATTCCGGCGTCCAATCAGGTTGATTAAAAAAAGGAAGCGTGACTAAGCTGTCTTTTATTTGCTCCGTATTGCTATTAGTCGCATTATTACACGCAACTATTAGAATTAAACAAAAAATAAAACAGCTCAAATATTTTAGCATACCCATTTATTTTACTTTAAAATCAATTGAATCCTGCGGGTTCATACATAATTTCAAACCAATCAAACCATAGCGTCTTCCTTGTTTCACCACATAATTAGCGCGAATGATTCCGTTTTCCCACCACATTTTTTGGCTCCCATTTTCATAGCCCATTTTATAATGAAATGCTTTATAGGCCTGGCCATTACGATACCATTCATTTGATTCCCCATGCAGTTCACCGGCTATAAAATTAAATTCAAATTTAGGCTGGCCATCTTCCCAAAAGCCTACATGCTTGCCGACTTTTTTTCCTGCATGATAAGATCTATACTCCCCTAGTTGATTATTCCGATACCATTTTTTAAAAACCCCCTCCTCTATCCCATTTAAATAACTTCCTACAAATGCAGAATCGCTATTTTCAAAATGATCATAAATATAACCACTGTATTTTTTATCTTGATAGTAAAGGGTATCCTGATGAAAGGAAATAAAGGGATCCTTACTATTTATATATTTTTTGGGTAAAATAATTTCAGTTTGCAAAGTAGCAGAAGCAACTGGAACATCAAATGAATGTGTTGGATCAATATTATTACATGCTTGAACTAAAATACAAGCCATCATCAATTTGATATAAAATATCCCTTTCATTTATTGTGAAACGGTGCCAGGACTTCCATAATAACCTGAGCCATTAATATAGGGATCCGTATTTGTAATATGATAATGATAAATGCCTGATGGATAATCAGCAGTAACTGAAGTATGTCCATGATAGGCATCTAATTTTGAATTATCTACCAAGGCGCCATTTTCCTCAGGACCATACACTGGAAAACCATCTAATAAAAATCCCAATAAAGATGATTTTGTCACTTTAACAGTAGTTAAATAAAGCGGCTCCACATGATAATGATATTGTCCTGTAGGCGCCGGGTGACCCCAGTAACGATCAAAGGAAACTATTTCACCTGTTAAAGGTTGATTGGGTCCAGCATACTGATTAAAAAAAGGAACCCCATTTAATGAAACACCAATGGCACCTAATTGTGTAGGCATATGATTGGTAGCTACTTTCGGGTCAACGGGAATTTTAAAAACGTATGATTTTTCCCCGATTGAATTTGGATTTTTTACAAAATTATATCCGCCAAAAGTAGTGCCTGAAAAATTATCGTAAAGGGCGTTTGACGTTGCGTAATAGGAACTTTTATGATCAGGAGCACCATTTGATTTTATCGTAATATACGTGCCATCGGAAGTGATACTGGTTGCGCCATATATTTTTTTATATACATCAGGTACTGTGGCGCTCACTATTGGCGTAGTCGTATTTGTTGTTGTTGAACTTTTTGAACAAGCAGCTGCTAAAAAGCTTAGCATTAAAAGAAAGCTTAACTTATTTGTCATAGGGGAAGGTTTGTGAATTAGATATGAAAATAATAATAAAGTTTAAATCAAGTGTATAATATTAACAAATCAATATAAATGCTTTTATAATTTGTATATGAACAGTTGTTAATTGGATGATTCACATTGGGAAATCCTTCGAAGCGATAAAAAATAAGTTCGTTCAATTATTAAGCCAAGCAGCAAAAAAATTATTCCAATAAATTTTCAATGTTGGAATACAAATGCTGCCGAATGAATTTAAAACAAAACACCCCGTATTTAAATAGATACGGGGTGTTCAAATATGATGAAAGTTGGATTTTACCAACCGCTAATCGCTAAAATTTCTTTGGTGTGATCCTTGGTATCTGGCTTCTCAATAATAAAGCGCACCATCCCAGCTTCATCTATCAAAAATGTAGTTCTTGTTGTGCCCATATAAGTGCGGCCCATGAACTTTTTTTGACCCCATAAATTGTATTTATCTACAATTTTTTTGTCCTCATCTGCTATTAAAGAAAAAGGCAAATCGTACTTTTCGATGAATTTTTCATGGGATTTAACCGAATCTACGCTCACCCCTAACACTTGTAAGCCCTTCTTAAGCAATGCTTTATAGTTATCACGTAAATTACAAGCCTGTGCGGTACATCCTGGTGTATCGTCCTTTGGGTAAAAGTATAATACGAGCTTTTTACCTTTAAAATCTGCGATGGAAACTGTATTGCCGTGTTGGTCAACACCTTTAAACTGAGGCGCTTTAGCCCCTTCTTTGATAACTGCCATAAACTTGAGTTGGCTGTGAAGGTAGCATTTAAAAAGGACAAAAATGTTTAGGGTGTAAAAGGAGACAATTTCGGGTAAAATTATGTAGTTTTGCGCAATTTATATTTTTGTAGCCATGCCCAAAGACACATCCATCAAAACCGTATTAATTGTAGGATCTGGACCCATTATTATTGGTCAAGCCTGCGAATTTGATTACTCTGGTTCTCAAGCCGCAAGATCATTGAGAGAAGAGGGAATTAATGTGATATTGATTAATAGTAATCCAGCTACGATCATGACCGATCCAATGATGGCGGATAAGGTTTATCTATTACCATTAAATGTGGAGAGCATTGAACAAATTTTACAAGAGAATCAAATTGATGCAGTACTACCAACAATGGGTGGACAAACAGCATTAAACTTATGTAAGGAAGCAGATGAAATAGGATTATGGAAACAGTATAATTGTCGCATGATTGGTGTGGATGTTGCAGCGATTGATTTAGCAGAAGATAGAGAGCAGTTCAGACAATTAATGGTGAAAATTGGTGTAGCAGTAGCTCCAAGCCGAGTAGCGAATAGTTTTTTAGAAGGAAAAGAATTTGCACAGGTGATTGGGTTTCCATTAGTAATTCGTCCGTCATTCACCTTAGGTGGAACAGGGGGCGGATTTGTACATGATGCAAGTGAATTAGATGCCGCATTGGAAAAAGGTTTGAAGGCCTCTCCGATGCATGAAGTATTGGTTGAAAAAGCAGTACTAGGATGGAAAGAATATGAATTAGAATTATTAAGAGACCAAGCTGATAATGTAGTTATTATATGTACTGTTGAAAACTTGGATCCAATGGGTGTGCATACTGGTGATTCAATCACAGTAGCACCAGCAATGACCTTAAGTGATACATCGTTTCAGGACATGCGTAATAAGGCAATGTTGATGATGCGCAGTTTGGGAAATTTTGCTGGCGGATGTAATGTGCAATTTGCACAAAATCCAGTAACCGAAGAATTAATAGCTGTGGAAATTAATCCACGTGTTTCTCGCTCCTCTGCATTAGCGTCAAAAGCGACGGGTTACCCCATTGCAAAAATTGCTGCAAAGTTGGCGATTGGTTATAGATTGGATGAATTAAAAAATCAAATCACACAAACAACTTCCGCCTACTTTGAACCTGCTTTGGATTATGTAATTGTAAAGGTACCTCGTTGGAATTTTGATAAATTCAAAGGAGCAAATGATACCTTAGGTTTACAAATGAAAAGCGTAGGTGAAGTAATGGCGATTGGAAGAAGCTTTACAGAAGCCATTCAAAAAGCTTGTCAAAGCCTGGAGAATGAAGCGATTGGCTTAGGTTATTATGGAAAAAGCTTGATGAAGAATGAGGAATTGATGGAGTATATTAAAGTACCCAAGTGGGATCGTATATTCAGAATCAAAGATGCATTAATGCAAGGATCAACAGTTCGTTCCATTGTAGCCGCTACTGGTATTGATTCTTGGTTCTTATATCAAATACGTATTATCTGCAATATTGAAAAAGAATTAATGAACCACGATATTAATTCTATCCCTACTGAATTAATTAAGGAAGCAAAACAACATGGATTTAGTGATATGCAAATTGCGAAAGTATTAAAAGGAAATACCAACGATGATGCAGTATATGAGAAACGAAAAGCATTAGGCATTACCCGCGTTTATAAAATGGTGGATACCTGTAGCGCTGAGTTTGAAGCAAAGACACCCTATTTTTATTCCACTTTTGAAAACTAAATGATCACCGCTTTAATAAAGCTTTAATATAAAAATATGAATGTAACAGATATCGTGATGCTTAATGAAAAAGAAACCAGAGCTGGATTTGGCGAAGGTATTCATGAGCTCGCAAAACAAAATAGCGAAGTAGTTGTTTTAACAGCCGATTTAGCTGGTTCCTTTAAATTAGGCCCATTCATCAAAGAATTTCCGGATCGTTTTATTGAAGTGGGTATTGCAGAAGCAAATATGATTGGCATTGCAGCTGGATTAACGATAGGAGGTAAAATTCCTTACACCACTACCTTTGCGAACTTTAGTACAGGAAGAGTGTATGATCAAATTAGACAAAGTGTTGCTTACTCAGATAAGAATGTAAAAATTTGTGCATCGCACGCTGGATTAACTTTAGGAGAAGATGGCGCAACGCATCAAATATTAGAAGATATCGGACTCATGAAAATGTTACCTGGTATGACTGTTGTGGTACCTTGTGATTTTAATCAAACCAAAGCGGCAACCAAAGCAATTGCTGATTATCAAGGCCCTGTGTACTTAAGATTTGGTCGTCCAAAATGGCCCAACTTTACCAAAGAAGATGGTTCTGATTTTGTGATTGGAAAAGCACAAAAATTAAGTGACGGAAAAGATATCTCAATTTTTGCTTGCGGTCATTTGGTTTGGAAAGCGATTGAAGCAGGTAAATTATTAGAAGCAGAAGGCATCAGTGTTGAAGTAATCAATTTACATACCATTAAGCCATTGGATGTGGACGCAATTGTTGCAAGCATTTCAAAAACTGGATGTGCAGTAACTGCGGAAGAACATAATGTCATTGGTGGTATGGGTGATGCTGTTGCACAAGTGGCAGCAAAACATTGTCCAGTGCCCATTGAATATATTGGTACACAAGATACTTTTGGTGAGAGTGGAACACCGAATCAATTATTAGCGAAGTATGGCTTGGACACACCGAATATTGTGGCAGCAGCTAAAAAAGTATTAGGACGTAAGAAATAATTAAGAAATAAATTATAGCTCAAAACAAAAAGATCCTTCGAGTACTCGAAGGATCTTTTTGTTTACATCAAATGCGTTTGTAAAATTAACTAAGGGGCTAAACGTACTTTAGTCCATTGACCATCCGACGACAAATTATATTTAATACGATCATGTAAGCGAGAGCTACGTCCTTGCCAAAATTCAATATTTGTAGGATGTACAATATATCCACCCCAATTCGAAGGCAGTGGCACATTCCCTTCTTTGTACTTTTCTAAATTGGTAGCAACTAATTGTTCAAGGTATTCACGATTGGGAATGACTTTACTTTGCGGAGATGAAATAGCACCTACTTGACTACCGAGTGGACGAGAGTGAAAATATTCATCGCTTTCTTCCATGCTAATTTTTTTGATGGTGCCTGTGATACGAATTTGTCTTTCTAATTCCTTCCAAAAAAAGTTCATTGCAACAATAGGATTTGCAACAATCTCCTGCCCTTTTGCACTGTCATAATTGGTAAAAAAAACAAAACCTGCTGGAGTATACCCTTTTAATAAAACTACGCGCGACGAAGGAGCGCGTAGGGCATCAACGGTGGAAAGAACAAATGCGTTTACTTCATCAATATTACTTGCAGTAGCATCCTCCCACCAATGTTCAAATTGATCCATTGGATTTGCGGAGGTCGCAGCTTCATCTAAAGAAGCTAGTTGGTAATCGCGGCGTATAGAAGCTATATCTTTTTGCATAAAAAATTATTTCGTAGCGTATAAAATATTTATTACCGACAGCAGGAATAACATCCCTACAAGTTGGTGCAATTGCGCCAACCATTCAAAACCACCCCATACACCAGGTACAATATTTGCACTTGATAGTACAGTAAAAATACCTAAAACAATTTGTAGGAATACCAAAATCGCTGGTAGTATTCTGGCGCGTACCCAAAAATTGTTTCCTTGTAATTTTAATAACCGAGCAGTCCAAAAAATAACAAGTACTAATAATAAGTAAGCAAGCCCCCGGTGTATAAAATGAACCCAAATCGTATTATTAATTGCATTCATTAAAAAATCATCCTTGTTCAATAATCCGGAAGGCAACCACTGTCCATTGATTGTGGGCCAGGTTGCTGCAACATTGGCTGCTTTATGTCCCGCCATCAATGCCCCATATATTAATTGAAAAAATAAAATCAATAAAAGAACCCATGCAAATGTTCGAATGCCCCTAATTTTATCAGTCGCATCCTGATTACCACTATTTCTGCGAATCGGTGTTACAGTGAGTGATAAGGCAAACCAATAAGTATAAGCTAGTAATCCTAATGCAAAAACAAAGTGGAGGGCTAACCTAGTTGGTTTAACATAAACAGCATCACCTTCTAACCCACTTGCCACCATAATCCAACCAATAGCACCTTGTAAAGCACCTAATAAAAATAAAATCAACAAAGGTTTGATCATCCTTGGTTGAAAATATTTTTTTGCTAAAAAATAAATAAATCCAAAAGCAAAAACTAATCCAATGGTACGTGCCCATAAACGATGAAACCACTCCCAAAAAAAGATGAATTTAAAGTTAGTAATCGTGAAATCAAAATTGAGTAATTGAAACTGAGGGGTTGTTTTATATTTCGCAAATAATTCCTGCCAAGTAGTTTCACTCATTGGAGGAAGTGCTCCTGTAACTACATCCCACTCCGTGATGGAAAGGCCGCTACCCGTTAAACGTGTAATACCCCCCAAACCAACTTGGATCACTGTCATGAATACCCCTAATAATAGCCAATTAGCTACTTTTTTTGATTTATGATCGTTGAAATCCATGCCTTACATTTATAGGGCAAAGGTACAAAGTAATCAAACAAGGCAGTGAGATTGATTTTGATTTGTCAGCCATATGTTTGAATTTTACAACCATATTTAGGTGCCAAAATGAACAAAAAATATTTAAAGATATTAAGGTTCATCTAGACATCTGCATAGAGATCGCTTAAGTACCCCTTCATTAAACAAAGAATATTAAACCTTGTCTAAACTAAACAATCAATACCAAGACCAATTATTGGAAGCCGGCTGCGACGAAGCCGGCAGGGGTTGTTATGCAGGGCCCGTATTTGCGGCGGCGGTGGTGCTTCCTAAAAACTTTTATCACCCACTGTTAAATGACAGTAAACAACTCACCGAAGCGCAAAGAGAACTATTAGCCCCCATTATAAAAGCATCCGCCATTACATGGGCGATTGCAAAGCAATCCGCCGCCGAAATTGACGCTTCCAATATATTAAAAGCAGCCATCAAATGCATGCACCTTGCCTTGGACCAATTAAAACCAAAAGCAAAGTTTATTGCTGTTGATGGGAATCGGTTTTATGCATATAAAAAAATTCCACATCAAACCATTATCAAGGGCGATGGCATCTATGCGAACATAGCTGCGGCCAGTATACTGGCCAAAACTGCGCGGGATGAATGGATGAAAAAGCTGCATAAAAAATATCCGCAGTATGGCTGGGATAAAAATAAAGGATACGGTACCGCTTCACACCGCGCAGCCATCGCCGAACATGGCTTATGCCAGGAGCACCGAAAAAGCTTTAAAATTTTGCCAACACAACTTGTCTTATTATAATGACTCCTATCATTTGACTGGTTATTCAGCCTATTAAAATTCCCAAATACCGAGGCCTTGTCTTAAAATAATATATTCATCGGCGGTACAATCTACGACGGTGGAAGGAATAATGCCTCCGATACCGCCATCAATGACAATATCAATTTGTTTACCCCAATGTTCTTGAATAATTTCAGGATCGGTATAATCTTCAATATTTTCACCCGGGAAGGATGCGGATAATATAGGATGTCCTAATGTTTCAATAATTGCTAATGCAATTTTATTATCAGGGATGCGAAGTCCAATTGTTTTTTTCTTGTTTTGTAAAATTTTAGGCACTTCCTTACTCGCAGGTAATACAAAAGTAAATGGCCCAGGTAAAGTGCTTTTTAAAATTCGGAACAAAGAATTGTTAATACTCTTCGCATAATTACTCAAATGACTTAGGTCTGAGCAAATAAAACTTAACTGCGCTTTTTCTAGATTTACTTTTTTGATCGCACAAATTTTCGCAACTGCTTCTGGATGAAAAATGTCACAACCCAGCCCATAGATCGTATCAGTGGGATATGCAATAATACCGCCACTTTCCAAACAATCTTTAATAATAGCAAGCTGTCTAGTCTGCGGATTTGTAGGATGAATACTAATTAGCATAATTTCTGTTGTGCAAAACTACTCCTTTTTACTCCAATAGGTTTGTTTTAGTTTTCAAATAAATATTAGCCATGTTTAGTATCATTTATTTGGAACAGAAATTAGTTACGCGTGATTCCTTGAAACTAAGTATTGAAAAACAAGAAGAATGTAAAGTGTTGTTTAGCACCGGATCCATTAGCGATTTTTGTGATTATATCAAAAATGAAAAACAAATTCCAGATTTGTGTATCATCGCTGATAGTTACAATTATTTTGAAATTGTGGAAGTAATCAAATGTATTAAAACAAGAAGCAATCACCCATTTATTATGTTAAAGTCGGATAGTAAGTTTATGCGTGCCATTTGCTATTTAATGAAGCATGGATTACATGGTATTTTTTTTACGGACGAGCCGCTCATTGACTTAAAGTATACCGTTCGCAACCGCACCCGCTTTAATTTATCTTCTGACAAATCAAAATTAATCACCAGTAATATGCTCGGTGAAATAAGTATTAAGGAGCTTAATTATAATCGAACCCCACTCACACAAAATGAAATTATATTTATTCAACAATGTGCCAAGGATTTAAATTATGATGAGATAGCCAAAGCACTTCAAAAAAGTATAAACACTATATATGGTTATCGCGACAGGGTATTTAAAAAGCTACAAGTAAAACAGCGCACTGCCATGGTGATGAAAGCTTTAAAACAAAATCACATTGATCTATAAACAAATATCGCAGGACTAATAATTGACTAATAGGAAAAATAATAAACTGAAAAATGAAAAAGTTAAATCTAAAATACGAAAGGTATACGCAAAAAAAAATGAGCCCATTGGACTCATTTTAAATGATGTATTTGTTGGTAAAAACGTTGCGGCTATTTAATTTCCCAAGTTTCTTTACCACGAATCAACTTATCTAAATCACCAGGACCTTTGCTAGTCATTGCTTCTTCAATTTGCAATGCCATCATATCCTCATAACAAGGACGATCATTGGTATAGAAAATACCAAATGGTCTTGGGAAAACCGCACCTTCCTCAGAAGGGTTGTCAAATAAGCGGGTTAAAATTTGCGCTTTATAAAAATCTTTCTCATCATGAATCCACATATCATCTGCTGAGTATTTATCTCCAATTTCAACAACTTCAGGACGCATACCATCAAAACGAATTCCTTTTTCACCGTTGGCACCAAAAGTTAATGGCTTTCCTTGTTCAACAAATAAACCATGCACCATTTTTGTTGATTTTTCAGTGAATATTTCAAATGCACCATCATTAAAGATGTTACAGTTTTGGTATATCTCTAAAAACGAGGTTCCTTGATGTTGCTCAGCGCGTGTAATCATTGCTTGCATATGCTTAGGGTCACGATCCATGGTACGACCAACAAAACTTGCATCAGCACCTAAAGCCAAAGCTGCAGGATTAAACGGATGATCAATACTTCCTACTGGTGAACTTTTAGTAATTTTATTTACTTCAGAAGTAGGTGAATATTGCCCTTTTGTCAAACCATAAATTTGGTTATTGAAAACCAAAAAGTTAACATTAAAGTTTCTTCTTAATAAATGAATGGTATGGTTACCACCAATACTCATTGAATCACCATCACCAGCTACGATCCAAACACTTAATTCAGGGCGAGAAGCTTTTAAACCACTTGCAATGGCAGTTGCTCTTCCATGAATGGAATGCATACCGTAAGTATTCATATAATAAGGGAAACGGCTACTACAACCAATCCCACTAATAATTACAATATTTTCTTTTGGAACACCAATGGTTGGCATTACTTTTTGAACAGAGGCCAAAATGGAATAATCTCCACAGCCTGGACACCAACGAACCTCTTGGTCAGTTGCAAAGTCTTTTGCAGTTAAAGCAGCTAATGTTGGGGCTAATGTTTCAGTCGACATATCTATCACTTATTTTAGTACGCGAAATTACATAATCAAGGTCAAATTTTACGCATAAAACAACAATTTATACCACAAATTTGAACCTATAACCCCCTGAAAAACCGTATTTTATTTAAGAAACTACCCCATTTTAGGGCCAAACGCTTCCACAAAGGGCTATTTTACCTTTCGACCCTTCCAGGTATAGGTTTTTACTTGGCCGAATAATCCGGCAATGATGGTATAAAAAATGTGAAGGGGTTGAAAAAGTACAAACCACCTAAGTGCCGGCTTTAAATTGTAAAACCGCGCCACTGCCTCTAAGAAAAATAATTCAAAAAATGTTTTAAATGCTAGGGAGATGATGAATGTTTCAAAACTGCCCATGAATAATAAAAGCAAAAAACTAAAATTATACAAATACACTAATAACAAAACCCAAAAAATAGAATTATCATCATAAAAACGCGCTTTACTTGACCATCGAATGCGTTGCATAATTAAATCCTTCCATTGATCCATTGCTTTCGTTAAAACAATTGCATCGGGATGAAATAAATAACCAATGCGATTGGATAAAGTTTTTTTCATTTTATGCATTAAAAACATATCATCGCCACTTGCAATTTCATCCACACCTTGATAACCGCCTACTGCAATAAATGCTGATTTCTCAAATGCCAAATTAGCACCATTGCTCATGGAATGTTTGCCAGCGCCCACTGCTGCAGCTGTAATGCCTTGTAATGCTAAAAAATCCAGTACTTGAAAATGATTTAATATTCCAGGTGCTTGAATAAACATCACTGGTGCAGCTACAAATACGGGTTTGTTTTTTTCTATAAATTGATGATACAATAAAAGCCAATTGGGCGGCACCATACAATCAGCATCAGTAGTAATAATCCAATCACCCTTGGCGTGCAATACCGCTTTTTCTATCGCCTTTTTCTTGAAGGAACTAATTTCATTTTCCTTATAATAATCTGATAAACTTAATAAATGTACTTGTGCATTTTTATCTTGCATTGCTTTTACAATAAAAGCAGTGTCGTCTTCAGAAAAATCATCAATGACAATGATTTCATAAAATTCGGAAGGATAATTTTGCGCTAAAATAGTATCCACACATGTCTTGATATTCGCCGCCTCATTGCGTGCTGGAATGATGATGGTAAAATGCGTATAGTTATTTGCCAATGGATATGCACCGGTAACCCCTTCAAAATTGTTTAATTTGTGGTACCAATAACGATAGGCTAATAATAAACCTGCGTATAAAATGGTTAAAATTGCTACGATCCAATCTAATACATACGCCATGCCGTAAAGTTACGCGCTTTTATATGTCATTAGTAGGATTTTTTAATAGTTTGGATTAAATTGTAGTCTCAAAATAATCAACTGATTATTAAAAAATGTAGCAAATAAAATAAGCTTTATGTTTCAACTTAATAATAAAATAGCGCTCGTCACTGGAGGAGGAAGTGGGATTGGAAAGGAGGTTTGTAAAGTATTAGCAAAGCAAGGCGCGCATGTGATTGTAGTTGATTTAAATGCGGATAGTGCAAAAGGTACGGTTGATGAAATAACTGCAAACGGTAACACCGCGGAAGCACTTACTTTAGATGTTACCAACCAAGGGGCTGTGACTCCTGCTTTTGAAAAATTAAAAAGCTTGGATTTGCTTGTTAACTGCGCAGGTATCTCACATATAGGAAGTGCAACAACCACCAACGAAACTGATTTTGAAAAAGTATTCCAAGTAAATGTCAAAGGCGTATACAACTGTTTACAAGCAGGCATAAATGTAATGAAGCAAAGTGGCGGCGGAAGTATTGTGAATATTAGTTCGATAGCAGCTAAAGTGGGATTGTCGGATCGCTTTGCTTATAGCATGAGTAAGGGTGCGGTACATGCAATGACAATGAGTGTTGCAAAGGATTATATCAAAGACAATATCAGATGCAATAGTGTTTCGCCGGGTCGCGTTCACACCCCATTTGTAGATGGATTTTTGAAAAAGAATTATCCTGGGCAGGAAGCAGAGATGTTTGAAAAATTATCAAAGACGCAACCAATTGGTCGTATGGGCTTACCAATTGAAGTGGCACACCAAGTTTTATACTTATGTAGCGAGGAAGCTGCTTTTATTACAGGAAGCGACTTTAGTATTGATGGCGGTTTTGTCACTTTAAATAGTTAAGCTGAAAATAATAAATTGACAAAAGTAGGATGACATTGATTTTTTAATTTATGCGCATCCTTACATAATAGAAAAATAAAAAAAGACAATAATGAAATTAATTCGATTTGGGACAAGTGAACAAGAAAAACCGGGCGTACATATCAATGGAAAAAATTATGATGTCAGTGCACATTTATATGATTATGATGAATCTTTTTTTAGAGAAAATGGATTAGCACAATTAGCAACCATTGTACAAAAAGGGAATCTGCCTGAAGTGCCGCCAGAAGCGCGTATCGGATCACCGATCGCCAGACCCTCCAAAATAGTTTGTATTGGATTAAACTATGCGAAACATGCAAAGGAAACTGGGGCAGCAATTCCAACAGAGCCCATCTTGTTTATGAAATCAACTACTTCCTTAACAGGACCATTTGACAATATTATTATTCCTAAGAATTCTGAAAAAACGGATTGGGAAGTGGAACTAGCGGTTGTGATTGGGAAAAAAGCAAGTTATGTAAGTGAAGCTGATGCGATGGATTATGTGGCAGGTTATGTATTACATAATGATGTAAGTGAACGCGCATTTCAATTAGAACGTGGTGGCACTTGGGATAAAGGAAAAGGATGTGATAGCTTTGCCCCACTTGGACCATGGTTGGTAACCAAAGATGAAATACCTAATCCGCATAATTTAAGATTGTGGTTGTCCTTGAATGGAAAAATAATGCAGGATGGAAACACCGATGATTTAATTTTTAATGTGCCTACACTTATTTCCTATTTAAGTCAGTTCATGACCTTATTACCCGGCGATGTAATTAGTACGGGAACGCCTGCGGGTGTTGGATTGGGCTTTACACCAAATATTTATTTGAAGGAAGGGGATGTGGTTGAATTAGGTATTGATGGATTAGGAACTAGCAAACAAAATGTTGTTGCATACAAACCATAAATCATGAATTTACATTTGCAAGAAAAAGTAATTATTGTTTCCGGAGGCGCTAAAGGCATTGGCGAAGGCATCACTACCATATTAGCACAGGAAGGCGCAATACCTGTAATTATTGGACGCGACGAAAACGATAACAATAACTTAGTCGCAAGTTTGCAAGCAAAAGGATATAAAGCAAGTCAAGTGGTCGCTGAATTAAGTGATCCGATACAATGTGAAAATGCAATCAAAGCAATTGCCGAAATGCATGGACGCATTGATGGATTAGTCAATAATGCGGGTGTGAATGATTCAATTAATTTAGAGAACGGGAACTATGAAGGTTTTATGTCAAGCCTACAAAAAAATGTAGTGCATTATTATCTATTAGCACACCATGCACTTCCCTATTTAAAAATTGCAAACGGAAGTATTGTAAATATAAGTTCAAAAGTAGCCGACACAGGACAAGGTGAAACATCAGGCTATGCTGCAGCAAATGGTGCAAGGAATGCTTTAACCAGAGAATGGGCAGTGGAATTATTAAAGTATGGCATTCGTGTAAATTCAGTCATCGTAGCTGAGTGCTTTACACCACTCTATGATAAATGGATTAAAACTTTACCGAACCCGGAAGAAAAACTAGCACAGATACAATCAAAAATTCCATTAGGAAAGCGTTTTACTACAAAAGAAGAAATAGCCAATACGGTTGCCTTTTTACTTTCCAATGCATCCAGTCATACAACAGGACAACTGGTATACGTAGATGGCGGCTATACGCATTTAGACAGAACTTTATAATCGAAAAAAACTAAATAACTAATTCTTGGCCCTTTGAATTAAATTGCACTTTCAATTTAACCTACTTTGATCCTATGCAAAAGAAAGTACTAGTCAGCGGCTGTTTTGATTTATTACATAGTGGGCATATTGCTTTTTTAAAAAGTGCTGCTTCTTATGGTGATTTATACGTTTGTATTGGCTCAGATAAAACGGTATATAATCTTAAAGGTAGATACCCCGTGATCACCCAAGATGAAAGAAAGTACATGATTGAATCACTTGCATGTGTTAAAGAGTGTAAGATTAATAAAGGAAATGGTATTCTTGATTTTTTAGAAGAATTGGAAGAAATTAAGCCGAATGTTTTTGTGGTGAATGAGGATGGGAATACGCCGAATAAAATTGAACTATGCAAAACAAAAAATATTGAATTAATTGTATTGGATAGAATTCCTAGTGACGGACTTCCTGCAAGATCAACAACCAGTTTAAGAACCAATTCCATCATTCCATTTCGCATAGATTTAGCAGGTGGATGGCTGGACCAACCTTACGTAAACAAATTATATCCAGGCCCAGTGCTTACTGTATCCATTGAACCTACCATTGAATTTAATAACCGAAGTGGTATGGCGAGCAGTACAAGAAACAAAGCCATTGAATTATGGAAAGCACAATTACCTGAGGGGGACCCCGTACAATTGAGTAAAATTCTTTTTAGTTATGAAAATCCTCCAGGCACATTAAATGTTGCTGGTTCTCAAGATGCATTGGGTATTGTGATGCCTTGTTTAAATTATTATCATTATAGTCAAGATAGTTATTGGCCTTCTGAAATAAAATCAATAGAAGATGAATCTATATTAAGTTGGCTAGAGGAACATCTTTACTTAATTCCACTTGATCCAAGAGGTAGTAATTATGATGTATTGGCGAATACAAATATTACAGAAGCTGGCGCAAAAAATTTAGCAGATGCCGCAATTCAATGTTGGAATGCGATTCAAATAAAAGATGTGGCTGCTTTTGGAACTGCTTTTCTTGCTTCTTTTCATGCGCAGATTGCCATGTTCCCGAATATGGTTGACGAAACCATCACACCCATTATTAATAAATATGCCTCCAAAAGTTTTGGATACAAGTTATCAGGCGCTGGTGGCGGTGGCTACTTAATTTTGGTTGCCAATGAAGCCATAGAAAATGCAATTCGCATAAAAATTAGACGCAAAGACAGAATGTAAGCGCCCATTTCAAGGAAACCCAAAATCCCCCTTTTTTGGTCAAAATGACCCAAAAATTGCCCAAAATCATTAAAAAAGGTTGTACTTTTATATTAGTTGCATAACTAACTATATGTCAAACAACCAATTCAAACGCGGCGAACTTTACAGTGTCATTAATGGCATGGCAACCACCGCAGTTGCCCGACGTCTTCAAAAAAATTTCCGCAATGCAGGATTAGAAATCACCATTGAACAATGGTCCGTATTATATCATTTATGGAAGGAAGATGGCCTTAGTCAACTTGAACTAGGCAACCGAACTTTTAGAGACAAAGCAAGTACTACCCGCCTCATTGATAATTTAGAAAAACAAGAATTAGTAACACGTATTGCATCCAAAGATGATCGACGTATTAATTTGGTTTATTTAACGGACACTGCAAAGCCATTACAGCAAATCACTTATGAGTTGGCGAATAAGACAATGAATGAGTCATTACAAAATATTTCAAAGGAAGAAATTGAAGTAGTAAAAAATGTTTTACAACGCGTGTATGATAATTTAACCAATAAAGATTTGGTATAAATAAGTGCTGATATTAAATAATAGCATTAAAATATATTGACGCGTAGCAATAAAAAAGAGTAAAAAAATAACTTATAAATAAATTTTTATGGAAACCATACAATCAGTCATCAAAGGTGGCGAATGGATTATCAAGGAAGTAAACGCAAAGGATATATTTATTCCTGAGGAGTTTAATGAGGAACAACTCATGGTACGAGATATGTGTAATCAATTCATTGACACCGAAGTGTTACCTGTAGTTGAACGTATTGATAAATTAGAACCAGGCTTAATGCCCTCTTTATTAGAAAAAGCAGGTGAACAAGGCTTACTAGGTATTACAGTACCTGAAGTATATGGTGGCTCTGGAAAAGATTTTGTAACTGCAGTCATTGTTGCCGAATATTTAGGCGGCGGGTATTCCTTTTCCGTAGCAAATGCAGCACATACAGGTATTGGTACCTTACCCATTTTATATTTTGGTACGGATGCGCAAAAAGAAAAGTATGTGCCAAAATTAGCAAGTGGTGAATACAAAGGCTCCTATGGTTTAACGGAACCCAATGCAGGATCAGATGCCTTGAGTGCAAAAACAACTGCAATATTATCTGCCGATGGGAAACATTATATTTTGAATGGCCAAAAATGTTGGATCACGAATGGTGGCTTTGCAGATATTTATACCGTGTTTGCAAAAATAGATGGAGAACATTTCACTGCATTTATTATTGAACGTGGCACCGAAGGTTTTACGCAAGGACCTGAGGAACATAAAATGGGAATTAAGGGTTCATCAACAGTGCAATTATATTTTCAAGATTGTAAAGTACCCGTTGAAAATGTATTAGGTGAAATTGGTAAAGGACATATTATCGCATTCAATATTTTAAATATTGGTCGATTGAAATTAGGTGCTGCAACCTTAGGTGGTGCAAGACGCGCATTAAGCGTTACTATTCAATATGCAAAAACAAGAGAGCAATTTAAATTGCCGATTGTAAAGTTTGGTGCTATCCGACATAAGTTAGCTGAAATGGCGATAAGAATGTGGGTGGGTGAAACAGCATTATACAGAGTATCGCATCATATTGATGAGCAAGAGCAATTATTATTAGCTTCTGGAAAAACATTGTCTGAATCCTTATTAGGTGCTGCAGAAGAATATGCTATTGAGTGTGCCATTTTAAAAGTGTTTGGAAGTGAAGTGTTGGATTATGTGGTAGATGAAGGTGTGCAAGTACATGGCGGCAATGGATACAGTGATGAATATCAAATTTCAAAAGCGTATCGTGATAGTCGTATCAATCGTATTTACGAAGGGACCAATGAAATCAATAGATTGCTAACTGTGGATATGGTTTTGAAACGCGCCATGAAAGGAAAATTAGATTTAATGGGGCCAGCGATGAGTGTGCAACAAGAATTAATGAGTATTCCTGATTTTGGCTCAGAAGAGGAAGGCGCATTTGCAAAAGAGAAAAAAACCATTGCAAATTTTAAGAAATGTATTTTAATGGTGGCAGGTGCAGCCGTACAAAAATTAATGATGACCTTAAACAAGGAGCAAGAAATATTAATGAATATTGCGGATATGTCCATCATTACTTATCATGCTGAATCTGCTTTATTGAGATTAGAAAAATTAACTGCTATGAAAGGTGAAGCGGCTACTTCCATTCAAGCTGATATTGTTCGTACTTATATTTATGATGCAGCCGATGCAATCAATAAAGCAGGTAAGGATGCCTTAAATAGTTTTGCAGAAGGCGATGAATTACGCATGATGAATATTGGTTTAAAAAGATTCACTAAAGTGGATTCATTCAATAGCAAAGAAGCACGCAGACGTATTTGCGCGCAATTAGTAGCAGATGATGGATATAAATTATAATTAAATTTATAACGATTGCTTGCTTTTAAATCCTAATTTTTCAGGTGTTATAGGAAGATCGCGCACCCTTTTCCCGGTGGCGTTATATACTGCGTTGGTAATTGCAGCCGCTAAACCAATCAATGCAATTTCACCAATACCTTTGGCACCAATATCATTAATATTATGATCCGGCTTGTTTACAAACCAAACATCCGTTGGTGGAATGTGTGAATGCAGTGGCACGTGATAACCACCAAAGCTGGCATTGATGATTTGTCCAGTTTTATGATCAATTTCTAGTTTTTCAGAAAGTGCCATACCGATACCGCCTACTACCCCGCCCAACATTTGACTACGTGCTGTTTTAGGACTAATTATTTTTCCTGCATCACCTGTAGTAACTACTTGTAATATTTTTATCGTGCCATCTTTTGGATTCACCCCCAATTTTACAAAATGCGCTGAAAAAGAATTACTCGTGAATTTTAATTGCGCTGCGGTTTTACCATTAGAAGTAATGGTTAAATCAATTTTATCTTGATTGGCTAATTTTAATAGATCAACAATAGCCATTTTTATATTCGCATCGCTTTTTGAAATCACCATTTCATTTTTAACCTCCAACACTTCCGCATTCATACCAGCAAATAAAGGCGCAGATTTAATGGCAATCTCCTTTAATTTTTGTTGTAATGTTTTACAAGCCAAATCAACAGCCGATCCCACAGTTGATGTAGTACCTGATCCTCCTTGCGAAGGACCTGGAGGTAAATCAGAGTCTCCTAGTTTAAATTTAATTTTTTGAATGGGCATTTGCATAGCCTCTGAAGCAAGTATGGTCATAGCTGTGGTCGTACCTGGACCCATATCACTTACGCCACATTCTAATAATAATTTACCATCATTACTTAAAACTATTCTTACTGACGCGGAACCCTTGCCTGCACCAAAAATGCCCACGGCCATGCCATAACCAATCAGCATGCCATTTTCCTTTAAGGAACCAGGAACAGTAGGACGATTTTTCCAACCTATTTTATTTTTACCATACGCGTAACAATCTTTTAAATTAATATCAGAGAATGGTAATTTATTTTCAGGATTAATTGTTGTGTAATTTTTTAATCTTAATTCAATCGGATCCATCTTTAATTTATAAGAAAGTTCATCAATCGCACTCTCTAATGCAAAACATCCGCTTGCTTCTCCAGGACCACGCATCCATACAGGCGTACTCAAATCAAGTGGAAGTAGGTTATATTTAGTATCTACATTTTCACACGCGTATAAAAATTTTGAAGCATCCACAATTCCTTCTCTGAAGTCCTCATACCTGGAAGTATTCGTAATGGCTTCATGGCTAATCCCCACAAAATTACCAGCAGCATCTGCGCCAATGCCCAATTTTTGCCAAGATTGTGGTCGGTAACCAACCAATGAAAACATTTGCGGACGTGTGAGTACTAACTTCACTGGACGATTTAGTTTTTTTGCAGCGATACAAGCAGCAGGCACATTGGCCCAACTTCTTAAACCACTTCCAAAAGCACCACCCACATTTTCAGCAATCACTCTTACATTTTTATCTGGAATACCAAAAGTTCTGGACACTGTAAATTGGGTACTTTTTGGACCTTGCGTTTTATCATATAAAGTAACCTTATCCTCTCCTTCCCAATGCGCAATAGTCGCAAACAATTCCATTGCATTGTGCACCTCAATAGGAATATTAAATTCAGATTCAACAAATGCAAAGGCTTCTTTAAACTTTTTTTCTGTTCCGCGTTTATAATTACTGTTTATTTTCAAATTTTTCGTATCCAATCTTGCTTTATCAAAATTAGTTTCAAAACTTTCAGACGCATACTCCGCTTTAACAAAACGTATAGCTGCATTTGCACTTTCAAAACTATCCGCAACAACGAGTGCAATGGGTTGGCCAAAAAAACGCACTTTATTATCATGTAAAACTTTATGACCGCGCCACTCCATTGCATTTTTAGGGCGTTCAGCAGCATTGGAAATATAACCAAGTACACTAGGACAATTGGCATAATAAATCACATCTAAAACACCAGGCATCGCTAATGCTTTGGAAGTATCTATATTTTTAATGGTACCTTTTGCAATGCTACTTGTAACAAAAACAGCATATGCCATATTGGGTAAACTATGCTCCGCTGCATATTTTGCTTTTCCATTTACTTTATCAGCACCATCCACGCGCTCATCTTCCCAGAATATTGTATTATTATTTGATTTCATTTTCTTGAATTGATAAGGTTAAATTTTAACACCGGTTTTGGCTACTTCAGCAATCGCATCCACAATGTTTTGATAAGCACCGCATCTGCAAATATTGGTATCCATATAAGCTTGAATACTTGCCCTTGATTTAGCATTACCTTCTCTAACACAAGTAACGGCTGACATGATTTGACCTGAAGTGCAATAGCCACATTGAAAAGCATCGTGTTTTATAAACGCGGCTTGCATTGGATGTAACTTTTCACCTTCACTCAATCCTTCGATGGTTGTTATTTTATTATTTTGATGAGTCAAAGCTAATTGCATACATGATTTTGTACGCTTACCATTAATATGAATTGTACAAGCACCACACTGCCCCATCTCACAACCTTTTTTAGTACCTGTAAACGCTAACTCCTCTCTTAATAAATTGAGCAAAGTAGTTCTCGCATCAATTTCAAGGTTTAGTTTTTTACCATTAATAGTGATCGTTAATTTTTCTTTCGGTATAGGCATTGGAACAATCGTATCCACAGCAAATGCTTTAACAAAAACACTGGGTGTTAAATACATTGCAACCAAGGCCGTCGATTTTTTTAAAAAACTACGACGCCCATCCTCTTGAAAACAAGGTTTCATAAAAAAAGATTTGATGTAATTTACAATTGAAAAATTAAACAATCTTCACATTACGGGAAAAACTTTCCTCCAATGAGATCAAAGTTTCCGTGCGCTCAATTCCTTTAATATTTTGAAGTTCATCGTGAAGTACAAATCGAAGTTGTTGCATATCCTTGCATACAATTTCAACAAACATGCTATAATTACCGGTGGTATAATTTACCCGAACCACCTGTGGTATGTTTTTTAAAGCTTGTGCAACATTATCATACATGGAACTTTTTTCAAGGTAGATCCCAATAAAGGCGATAATGTCGTAACCCAACACTTTTAAATCCACTGCTAAGCGTTTACCCTTTACAATGCCCAACTCCTCTAATTTCTTGATACGCACATGAATGGTACCCCCTGAAACAAAAAACAGTTTACCTAAATCCGCATAGGAAACTTCGGCATCCTCCATCATTGCTTGAATTATTTGCAAATCCAGCTTATCCAAGCTTTTGTCAATGTTCAATTTTGGGGTATTTTTTGGCTCCATTTTTAACTATTTTTAAATATAATAGCAATTTATTAAACATTTTCTATATTTTAAAATAAATGATTAAAATATTTGCAACATATAGGCCAATACTTTAGTTTTGATTTATCAAATGAGGGAAATAAGTAGAAAAACTCAAATGAATAGTTCTTAAATACTGTGGGGTGATGAAATTTTTGGCAGACATGCCTCCTTGTCTCGGAGGTGGGGATCACGGGATAAACGTAACATAGAGCCGTCTAGCAATAGGCGACCAGGGTCGACCACTGAACTTTGTGTTATAGCTAACTGCCATTTGGAGGTTCGATCCCTCCCCCTACAGCAACTTAAAAGCCGTCCTGATTTACTCGGGACGGCTTTTTTATTTAATTAGTGCTGTGCGAAAAAAGTTCAATATATAAATGGTAATTCTAGTTCACCATCACTTCGTCAATAAACAACCAAGCAGGTGAGCCTGCGCCAGCATTGCCAGCAGGTATTTTATCCAAGTGAAGTGCAATAATTTTTAAGTATTTCGCTTGTGCAACTGGTGTTGCAATATTCAATGTAAACTTGCCATCTTTGACTTTTTCAAAATTAGCTTGTTTTGCAATTAAGCTAAAATTCACACCATCCATTGAGCTAAATATTTCAACACTTTTTGGTAAATACACCCAACTGCCTTTTGATTGAAAGAAATGTAATTGGACATTCTTTAATGATTCGGTTTTATTAAACTGCATTACAGTTTCAAAGGGTTTGCCATTAAAGCCCAACCATTCCCCATCGTTAAAACGATTACTGCTTCCGATAATGCCATTACTCCAACCTTTTGCACCTGATTGATTATACGCAGGGTCGGGTGTTGATGTATTTAAAATGGTAGCGGTTGTAGCTTTATTAATAGTGAATTCAGCATGAACCTCATTAACTACTGTATTCTCAAATAAAGCACCAATGGAAATAGTCGCAGATGTAGAAACCGTTAATGGGGCAATTAATTTAGGACTTTTTATTGTCAATGGCTTTCCCGACATTTCATAAATAAGTTCAGCAGGGCTTGCAACACCAGTCGCTTGTAATGTAAAACCGGTTTTTTGCGCATTTAATTTGCTCTTAATTTTAATATCAAATAACTGCGTAGAATAATGAATGTCATTTGCTTTTAATTGACTTAAATAAGGAACTAACCTTTTTACAAAATGATCAAACCCTGGTTTTTGTTTTGTCCAAGCAACTTCAGCAAAAGCAATAGAGCGAGGAAATAACATATACTCCGCTAATTTAACATTAGTAACATATTCGGTCCATAAATTAGCTTGAATTCCTTTAATATAAGTTGCATCTAATTCATTTAAACCCTTAGGCATTGGATTATAATTATACACTTTTGAAAGTGGTAAAAATCCACCCCAAGCGATAGAATCCTTAGGATTAGTAGATTGATAAAAATTAAAATAACAATAATCAATTGGTGTCATGATTACATCATGATGTTGCTTTGCTGCTTCAATACCGCCGGCTTCCCCTCTCCAACTCATTACTTTTGCATTTGGCGCTAAGCCGCCTTCTAAAATTTCATCCCAACCAATAATCTGCCTGCCTTTTGAATTTATATACTTTTCAATTCGTTGAATAAAATAACTCTGTAAAGCATGTTCGTCCTTGATCCCTTTTTCTTTCATTAATTGCTGACAAAATGCCGAACGTTTCCATGCTTCCTTTGGACATTCATCCCCACCAATATGTATCACTGGTGAAGGAAAAATGGCCATAACTTCATCTAAAACATCCTGTAAAAAATTAAAGGTATATTCTGTAGGTGAAAACACATCCTCAAAAACACCCCAGGTTTCCTGTACCTTTTTTTCACTTTCAAAAGTACTTAAAGCAGGATAGGCAGCAATAGCTGCACTCGCATGCCCTGGCATTTCTATTTCAGGTACGATATTTATAAATTTAGTGGCGGCATAACGCACTAAGTCCTTCAATTCTGCTTGCGTATAAAACCCACCATAACGTTGATTGGTATTTCCATCTCCAGGAAACTTGCCAATAATGGTACCATTGCGATAGCCACCAACCTCTGTCAGCTTTGGATACTTTTTAATCTCAATCCGCCAGCCTTGGTCATCCGTTAAATGCATATGCAAATTATTCATCTTTTGCATCGCCATAATATCAACTAGTTTTTTAACAAAATCAATTGGGAAAAAATGTCTTGATACGTCCAGCATTAAACCTCTATAGGATAAAGCGGGTGCATCCTCAATAAATACAGCGGGAATTAATTTGGTTTTTTTAAACTGTTCTGCTAATTGTAAAAATGTTTGAACACCATAAAAAACACCAATTGCGTTATTTCCTTTTAAAATAATTTTATTGGATGCGACACTAAGCGTATACCCTTCCTTATTCGTGATTGAATTATCTAGATAGATTTCAAATTTTGTTTTTCCAATGGGTGATGTTTTACGGTATTGCTTTAGGTTTTCTTTCAATAATTGAATAGTGGGCGTTACCATCGGATCAGTTATGGCACTTGTAATTTCAATTGTAGTATTTAAATCAAATTGACCCTTGGTAGTGGTTTCCAATTTATTTGGATAGGGTAAAATATTAAAAACTTGTGCACTTACATTTTGTATATGAAATGATATTATCAAGCAAGCTAGTATACATTTTATTTTCATAAATTATTTATAACGATTTTGTAATTGGGTCAACATAAATATATTAATATCCCATTGTTTTGCAACAGGTTTATTTGAATAAGGATAACTTGGCATATAGGGTGCAGGGCCAAATTCAGTGGTAATGGTTAAGGCTGTCTTGTTTTTCTTATGCAATGCAACCACCTGATCCCACCATGAAAAATGTTTTTTTAACGCTTCTGCCCATTCAGGTGCCCGAGGGTCATTTACTTGTGGCCCTTCAGGATGCCCTACTCTTGCGTGTAAATGTTGGGTATGCGTAATGGCTGCCTGTAAAGCTTCCGCTTGATCCTCCAAATAAGATTCATGAACATTACAAAAATGAGAGGCATCCAAAGTAAGTTTCACATTTTTATTTGCCTTTATACAAGCTTGGACAACGGGTAAATTGTATAAAAACTTACCACGATGCGTTTCATGTACAATCATTACACCGGTTTGCTTACTAATATTTTCAGCAAGCTGAATGAGTTCCATATTTTTTTCAAAGCTGAAATAATCCTTCCCTGTTTGTGTATTAATTAATACAGGCTCAAAGGAAGCTAAATGATACAAGTGTTTTGTAAAATTAGCCTTATGTGTTTTAAAATCCTTTTCCATGGATTGCCAATATTGACCTATTAGCTTAAGTTGGTATTTTTTTAATTTGACAAAAATATGGTCGCGCTCATCTTCGTCAAATGGAATATCCATCTCAACACCATCATAACCTGCATTTTTTACATTCTTACAAAAAGTATCAAAAGATTTTTGGTTACCCCAATGTGGACAGTAATATGAAATATTATTACGCATAAAATATTTTATTTTTTCAAGATTGTTTTTAAGAACTCGACACCGGCTGGATTTTCCTTGATTCTTCCTGCTAAACTAATGGTATTAACAATAAATTGCCCTTTGCCATATTTAAATGACCCAGTGGCTAAATAACCAGCAGGATCCTCCCCAGCGAAATTACAAAGGCCACTAGTTGCCAATGGTTTAAAATTAGGCGCTTTAATCACGGAATATAAAATAGGTTGTATATAATCTTTGGATTTATCATACCACATAAAAAAATCTTTCGGCTTTAATGTTGACGAAGTCAAAACTTCATTACTAATGTTAGCAAAATAATAATTACCCATAATGGTAGATTGAATATTAAATTTATTGCTTTCAATTTCATAATCGCCATTAGGCCATTCATTTAATATTGCCTTACCGCCATTTTTAACAAAAGCATTAATTTCGATTTTGTTTTTTTCATAATCTGCAGGGCCATCAACAATAACTACTTGCGCATTATTCATAACAGAGGCTATCTTATAATTCAAATCTGCGGCAATTTTATTTGCTTTACTTTGTTCTGTACCCAATACAAATAGTTGTTGTGTTGATTTTTTGATCGCAGGGAAAATTTGTAATTCTAGCGTGTTGTGCTCGATACATATTCCCTTATCATTAAATACACCTAACTTAATATTTGCGGTTGTTCTTGTTAAAACATTAGGTACGATAAACTTAATAAAACCTTGAAATTGTGGCGCATTTGATAAAATATCCGCTTTCGCCGATTGTCTTACCACCGCTTTGCCATTGATAAATACTTCGTATTGCACAGTATGATTTATTGGAATGCTATTTTGATCATTTGAAATCCAAGCCTCTAGTTTTGCAGTATCACCAGCCGTGAATGAATTTCGGTCACTCCTAATGGAAGGCAATAAGGGCGCCAATGCATTACGATAACTGAAGAAGGCTTTTTTAGGTTGTCTATCCACATCCATGATTGCTTTCATCCAACCTGCAGGCCATGCATCTATAAATAAATGTACTGCTGCGGAAACATTTCGATAATCTCTTCTGAATGATTCAGCCACTAATTTCATGGCCCATGCCTGAAAATCTTGACTTTCATTAATCCAATTTTCAAGACCTACTTGTGTAGGATACCACATGTAATGAAATGTATTGGTTTGTGATTTAGAAATTTTATTTGCGGTCCAAACCTTATTTTCAGTGTCATTTTGTGGCAGCCATGTTTTTGGATAATATTTTAACATGGTATTGAGTGGGTCCAAACCTTCGGCACCAAATTCGCCGCAACCATACAACCAATTAGGTTTTATCAATTGCCAATACCCTTTATAGAATTTACCTAAATCTAAGGCATGCCCATTGTACCATGTGTTATAACAATGCGCATCAGGAAGACCAGGACTTGGTGGGTCATAATCACCATCTCCTGCTTTTATGACCCTATCAGGATTAGATAATAAAACAGCTTGATCCATCGCAGCAAAAACTTTATAAATGGCCTCAGAATTATCAAAACTGCGTTGTGGACTCCCTTCTGCATTTGGGAAACGTTCATTCATATAAGTAACTACTACAGTTGAAGGGTGTGATCGCACTAATCTTTCCATTTCCTCCGCTTGTTTTACTGCTTCTGTAAATTGATTCACCCTTAGTGCTCCAAATAAAGGAAGATCGGTTTGATTTAACATGCCTAGTTTATCACAGTAATCATACACTTCCGATTGCACTGGACGTTGCGTGAATCTTAAAAAATTCATATTAGCCAGCTTTGCTAATAAAATATCATCAATGAGTTGGTTCCAATTTTTATTTTTTACATCATTTTGTTCAAACCCCATGGAGTTTGCACCCCTCAATCGAATCGGCTTCCCGTTTAAAAACATTTTACCTTTGGGTATGTTCACCGTATCCATTTGAAAGCTTCTCATCCCAAAATTCTTATTTACTCTATCCACTTCTCTATTATTAGCTTCTGATAATTTAATTTGTAAATTATACAACCAAGGCGTATTTGTTTCCCACCATTTAAAATCGGGTATACTTATTGGAATTTTGATATAATTTACCCCATACTGCATGGGTAATGATTTAGTTTGCCAATCAGTTGGTTTGACCAAATCCCCTATTCCTGGAATATGTGTTGTACTTGCCAAATAATTTTTATTTTCAAACAAGGTTGCCTTAAAATTTTCACCATACAAAGACAAGTCAATTGAAATATTTTTTTGGTTATTTTCAGTATTGAAAATTTCCAACCAAACCTCCGCCTTACTATCTTGTGTCATTGGACGAACAAAAACATCTGATACAAATAAAGTGGCTCTTGCTTCTAAATAACAATCCTGATAAATACCCATGGCTGGTGGGCAAATATGCCAACCTTCTATGGGTTCATCATAGCCTAAGCCACCCGCAGCATAAATTTTATTACCTACCGTATGTATGCCTTTGTCATCTACAGAACCTGTTATGGTTGGCTCGTTAATCACTTTAACCAATAATGTGTTTTTTCCTTTATGCGCATATTTTATTACATCAAATTCAAATGGCGCAAAAAAACCTTCATGCTTTCCAACAAAAACATTATTAAAATAGACCTCTGCTTTATAATCTACCCCCTTAAAACAAGTAAATAAACTACCCAAGCTTAACATATCCTCATTTAAAATAATCTCCTTAGTATAATAAGTAACAGCGTGCCCAACAGGTGGCCCATAATGAGGCATTTTTACTTCCTGCCAATCACCCTTGCCTTCTAAAGTATTTTTAAAGTTTTGTTGGTCATCGATCGTTCCAATACGCCAACTCATTGTTTCAATTGGAATTTGACGACGTAAAGACTTTTGGAGTGGAGAAAAAGATTTTAAAAAATCCGCATAGTGTTTTTTGATTGAATCTAATTCCAGTTGCAGTTCCTGTTTCGTTGAGATTTGATGATTGTATTTAAATGCGTCACCTTGCATTAAACCACCAGGAAGTACTTTATTAGTTAAAACAGGGGGCGGCGGCTCAATTAATAAATTTTTTTGAAGTGCATACTTTTGTGCGCCAATTTTAGCAAACTGATCTGTTTGGGCGTTTAACGAATTAAAACTTATAAGTGAAAGCGCAACAAAACAAAAATTAAAAAAATATATTCTTGAGTAAACAACTTTGCAATATTTATACATATACTATGAAATTTTGGAATTCTTTAAATAAAAATAGCCAACTATTACTACTTAAATTTAAGTAAATAATAGTTGGCTATTTTAAACGATTGAACTATTTATCCTAATATCCAGGATTTTGAACCAACTTTGCGCCAATATTTTTATCGATTTCACCTTGTGGGATAGGTAATAAATTATTTTTTGCAGATACTGTTGTACGTTGAATAGCTCCGCCATATTTTTGTACACGATCGAACACTAACCCTAATCTCATCAAGGTTAACATTCTAAATTCTTCGCCGTATAATTCTCTAACGCGTTCATCTAAAATGTAGTTTATATCCATTTCATTCACTGTAGCTAATGGTGCTTTTGCACGCGCGCGTATGGTATTAACATCCGCCAATGCACTAGCCTTATCGCCTTTAGCAATATATGCTTCTGCTCTTAATAATAAGGTTTCTGGCAACCTCATCACATATTGGTCTTTCGTATAACCATTTACAAAGTTTCCATCATAATGTTTGTCAGTGCCGAATTTGGTCCAGTTTGGATAGCAATACCACATAGAATCTTCGGCTGCAGTTAAAAAAGATTTTGGAATTAAATCTCCTTTTTTATACGCTGGTTGCGTAGAAGTTGCTGCAATATTTGCACCGAAATAAAACTTACGACGAATATTGGTTTCGTTGTTTCTGATATCACCTGTCGCATTTGCCCAAACACCCCAATTGCTATAATCTGTTCCTCGAATAAAGGAAGCACCTCTACCAACACTATCCGAAGCACCTGGAACCGCCAATCCTGCTTTTGCAAATAACCAATGTCTACACCAATAAGCACGACCTTGTATCATCCAGTTTCCAGAACCAGGGTAAGCAACACCACCTCCGGGTACTGTACGCTCAAATTGTGCTACCCAAATGGCTTCCTTATTTCCCATTTGATAATCAGTATTATTAATTTCATGCAAATCCCAATAATAATCAGTTGGGGTTCCACGTGTAGTCATCGTTTCAGCCTTTCTTGCACCGAAACGCGTATTCATTAATGAATAGGATCCGCTTGCGCCACCAATAACTCTTGTAGCTGCAGCAATCGCACCATCATAATCTTTTAAGATGATGTTAATTTCAGCTAATAAGTTATCAGCAGCTGCTCTTACCACTCTACCATTCACTGTAGTTGTAATTGGAAGATTCGTACTTGCATATTCTAAGTCAGCTTTGATGAAAGCATTACATTCTGCAGGCGTATTACGAACAAAATCAACTTTTGGTTCGGTAACTGGTCCTGCAATAATAGGCACACCACCAAATGCTATATTTAAATTACGATATGCCCATGCTCTAAAAAATCTAGCTTCTGCAAGCAAGGCCTTTTTTTCATCAGCAGTAAGAACCACACTCTTATTTTCAACACCACCTATTACCGTATTTGCATATTTTACAATAGCATAATTCCAGTTCCACCATTTTGCTGATTGTGCATCTTGAGAATTGATTTTTGTGTAATCCACCCAAGGCGCTGTTGGATCGGCAATATAAATTGTTGTTGTTGCTGCTACATCAAAATTCACACCTAAATGCCAAAAGTCAGTCCACCCATCAGTGGAATTATAAAAATACTGAACTTGTCTGTAACAAGAGTTTAAAGCTAATTCAAACTGAGATCTTGTCACTAAGGCATTATCTACTGTTAATCCATCTTTTCTAACTTCTTCTAAAAAAGCGTCGTCCTTTTTACAGCTTATTAAAAAACAAACAGCAAATAGAACAATTGATATTTTTTTCATTTGAGTTTTCATAATATTATTAATTATTCTAGGTGATTAAAAGGTTAATGTTGTTCCAAAATTGATTGTCTTAAATACTGGATTAGATTGACCTAATACACCTCCATTTTCAGGATCTAAACCTAACCAATCGCTAAATACAATTGGATTTTTTGCTGAAACATAAAATTTCAATCCCTTAATTTTTAATTTTTCAATTTGTTTAGCATTAAGCGCATACTGTAAACTCACATCTTGCAAACGTATAAAAGTACGTGCATGAGGATAAGTATAGCCATAAGGATTTGAATAGTTAGGTCGCGTAAATGTATTAGTTGGAGTTTCAGGTGTCCAGTATTGTAAATTTAACCAGTTTTGTTGTTGGTTATTACCAAACGCAGTTAGGTTATAAGTAGCATTTGGTGACATGTAGTAGTTATCACTACCTCCTCCTGTAATTGCATTAAAGTTAAAATAGAATTGCCAATTTTTGTAAGACACCGTATTTGCAAAACTCCAGCTATATCGAGGTTGCACATAACCTATAATAGTTCTATCTAAAGAGTTTATCTTTCCATCTGGTAAGCCATCACCTCTTACAGTTCCATTAAGATCTATGATTTTCAAATCTCCTGGCTTAGCGCCATATTTTGCAATATAGTCAGCGTCACCAGTTTGAACTATGCCCTCAACTTTATAATCATAAATAGCTCCAATTGGTTTACCAATAAACCATCTGTTTCCCAAATCATCGTCTTCTACCCCATTACCATCCGCATCAACGCCAGTTAAGGCAACCACTTTATTTCTGTTCATCCACAAATTTGCAGTGGCTTCCCAACGAATTCCATTAGCACTTTTTGGTTCAATAATTACACCAGTTATTGATGCTTCAACGCCTTGGTTATCAACTTGACCAATATTTGTTCTTACTGATCCGAAACCAGATAAACTAGGTAATGATCTTGTTAATAATTGATCAGTTGTTTGACTTTTATAAATATTCAAATCACCACTTATGCGATTATTAAACATAGCAAAGTTTAAACCAATATTTAAAGTGGTCGTTTTTTCCCATGAAAGACCAAGGTTAGATAAATTACCTTGATAAATATACATCGTGCTTGTTGGTCCAAAAACGGTAGAGCCCGAAGAAACATTCGCTAAGGTTTCATAAGGATCAATACCTTGGTTACCATTTTGACCATATCCTAATCTAAATTTCAAGTAATTCACAACCGGTAATGCTTTTTTGAAAAAAGCTTCCTCACTAATTGCGTATGCTAAAGCACCCCCATAAAATTCTGCAAATTTATGTCCAGGTGCAAATGCTGAATAACCATCTTTACGATAGTTCATCGTTAAGTAATATTTGCTGTTGAAGTTGTAATTCAAACGGCCTAAGTATGCCAAGTTAGATCTTTCTTCAAAGTAAGACCTTACTCTTTGGTTAGCTGGATTACCTAAATGTAAACCATAATAACCCAATACAGTTGTCCCAGCAGCTGCAAAATCAGAGGCTGAAGTAGACAATGTTGATATAGATGTGTAATCTCTTTGATAACCAGCTAGGGCATCGAAATTGTGATTTCTATAAGATTTTTTATACGTCAACAAATTTTGAACCTCCCAAGAATTATTTAACACATTCGCCATACTTCCAGATGTACTTGACAAATATTTTGTTGGGGTGGCAATGTCAGCTGGATTATCAGGATTGATGAAATAAGTTTCATGTCTGAAATTTCCACTCACTGTTTCCGCTTTATTCTTACTGATATTTACTCTAAAATTTAAGCCTTTGATATAAGGAACATCAGCAGCTACATAACCAATAATTCTAGTACTTGTATACTTTTCCAAATTATCGTCATATTGTGTCTCCCAATATGGATTGATTAAGTTTGCAGGTGTTGGCGCTTTGTCTAGAATATTCTTAGCCTCATCCTTCCACTTATATGCATAAGGTGTACCAATAGTTGCTTGTCCCATTTGAGGAAGTAATCCTGAATAATCTCTGGCTGAATAATAATAGTTTAAACCATAGCTTAACCATTTATTTATTTTAGCGTCTAATTTTGCAGCAACGTTATACTTTTTGAATCGATCATTATCAATAACTCCTTTTTGATCCAAGAAGCTACCAGAAACGTAATAGTTAATATTTTCCGACTTTCCTGAAACGCTCATATTCACATCATTCAATGGTGCAAATTGTGTGATTTCATCTAACCAGTTAATTTGTTGCCCAGCATTATATGCCACCAATTCCTTTGCATCTAATACTTTTTGAACCGACAAATCGGCTTGACCAGCTAATTTTCTGTTATCTGTTCTCCATTTAATAAAATCTTCGCCCATTCTCATATCTGGTTTTTTTGTCCAGCTTTGAACACCATAATTATTCGTAAATGTAATAGTTGGTTTGCCTGATTTACCCACTTTAGTGGTTACAATAATAACACCGTTTGCAGCTCTAGAACCATAAATAGCTGCTGCACTCGCATCCATCAATACATCAAAAGAAGCAATATCTTGCGTATTAATCTCATTTAAGTTACCTGAAAAAATCACTCCATCTAAAATAATTAATGGCGCATTGGAAGCAGATAATGAACGTTGGCCTCTTACCAGTACACTTGGTGAAGCACCTGCAGTTGTTACTGCACCAATATTTACACCAGGAGTTCCTTGTAACGCTGACAAAGCATTAATATTTGTCATTGTAGATAATGGAGAACCTTCTAAATTAATTTTACGTACAGCTCCGGTTAAATCCTTCTTTTTTTGAGAGCCATACCCTATAATTACTACATCACTTAAACTAGTTGTTTCCTGTGCTAAAACAATAGATAAAGAAGATTTGCCTTGTACAGCAACAACTTTAGTTTCAAAATTTGTAGAGGAAAATTGTAAGGAAGCATTTGCAGCAATGGTTAAAGTGAATTCACCTTTTTCATTGGTCAAAGTACCCTTATTGGATCCCACCACACGCACACTAGCGCCCGAAATTGGGTTGCCTGCAGCATCATTCACTTTACCAGTAAGCACTTTATTTTGCGCAAGTGCTTGCGTGGATAAGAATAGCATAAAGCAAAATGTAAGCAATCGTAACATGTTTATATTTTTTTTAAGTTTTATGTGAGCAATCTCACAAGATAATACACACACAAATTAGCGATTGACAATTTGTTATGAAATCAAAAAAAAAGCCAATTATTGTACTTTTTTGGCCTATCCAAAAAGTTACATTTTTTTAATAATTTAAAATGCATTTAATTTATGTATTAATATATCCTTAGGAAATGAAACCAATTTTATTAAAAGTTGATTCTGCACGATCTTACAGTATTAGAGAACAATTGGAGGGCGCCTTATATAGTAAGTACTACTACCATCCCCAAGTTGAACTTGTATATTTTGAGAAAAGTGATGGCATGAGTATTATTGGCGATAAAATTTTAAATTTTAAGGAAGGCGATATTTTTTTATTGGGTAAAAATTTGCCGCATCTTTTCAAAAATGATGAACGATTTGAAAATAAAAAATTAAAAGTGCGTGTATTGGTGATGCACTTTTTAGAGAATTTTTGGGGGGACCCGTTTTTAGACCTTCCTGATATGTTCAATATAAAAAGATTATTAAAGAAGGCGGAAAGGGGAATACTGCTCAAAGGGAAGATAAAACCTATAGTAGCAGGCTTGATGCAAAAAATGTTAGTGGCAAAGGGTTCTGATAGAATTGTCCTACTACTCCAAGTGTTAAACTTAATTGCAAATTCAAAAGATCGTACTGTAATACTACCCATTGGGTTTGAGCCATTGATCAATGAGCATATTGAAGACAGGATTAATGATGTATACTCCTATACCATCAAGAATTTTTACAAAAAAATTCATACAAAAGAAATTGCCTCCATAGCTTGTTTAAGTGAGCATTCCTTTTGCAGGTATTTTAAAATTAAAACTGGCAAAACCTACACTAACTTTTTACATGAAATAAGAATTAAACATGCATGTAAATTATTAACTGAAAGTAATATGAGTATATCTCAAATTAGCAATGAGTGTGGCTTTGTAAATTTTGCTAATTTTTTCAGATACTTCAAACAACTCACCGGAAAAACACCAGCAGAATTTAAAAAAATAAATGCTGAATCACTTATAACTGATAAATAATTGGATTGAGTGGCGTTGCAACTACTTCACCTATTACAGCACCTGGACACCATGCGTCCCAATCCGCTTGTTGATTTTTATTTTCTGGTGCTTTTAATTTAATATCCTTGTCCATATAGATAATGGTCATCACTTTTCGCATTTGGTTTGACTTATTTGGACCAGCACGATGGTATAACCAACCTTTGTGAAAACTTACTTCGCCTAAATCAAAGGCTTCAATTAAATGAGGATACCCCTTTGCCTTTAATTGCTCTTGTAAAAAAGATTGGCTATCATCACTAATTTCTTTGTCTCTTCCTGCTACTAGCTGATCGCTGCCCGCACTAAATTCCAATGGACCCCAATCCAAAGGTGTTTCTTGCAAAGGCATCCATGCAGTAATTGTTTTATCAGAATCTAATGGCCAATAATATTGGTCGGCATGCCATGGCGTATGTCCACCACTTGGTTCTTTATAAAGCGCTTGATCATGATAAATTCTTACACCAGAAACCTCTAACAAGTTGGCGGCTATTTGTGCCAAACGCTTACCAAAAACAATCTCTTTTACACTTTCTGAATTTCTCCAAATATTCATTATTTGTAAAAACGCTTTTCCATAAGTGTCTCTATCTTCTAAAGCAAGCTGTTGTTTGTTTAAACGATTTACCTCTTCGGTGATAATCAAATCCATATATTCAATTACTTCCTTACTTAAAACTTGTTTTAATTTTATAAATCCATTTTCTCTGAAGTATGCAATTTGATCTGCCGATAACTCATAAGGCGTGTTCAAAAATTCTGAAACCGATTGTGGCATTTTGCTCATAACTTTTAATTTTAGATTAACTAATTAAATATATAATAAATTAACAACATTATCAAGGCAAGTAAAGCCCATAATATTTTAACTGTCGTAGAGGTTTGATACTTTTGTTCGCCATCTTGTGTAATAACTTCATGAACAGCATATGCTTTTCTTGAGTTGGTTGTAAAGTATGAAACAACCATCATAAAAACAACCAAGATCACCATCATATAAAAGCACAACAACATGTAATGGGGCCAAAATTCCTTGTTAGGGAAACCAGTTAATTGACAAAAGCCAAATACCAAACACAAAAATGTCCCAAAATACAAAGTGAGTTCAGCAGCACGAGGAGTCGCCTTTTTCCACAGCAACCCAACAATAAAAACAGTTGCTGCAGGTGGTGCAATATATGTGCCAAGTGATTGGCCTAAATCAAACAATGTTTTATCAACCGTTGAAAAAAAGATAGCCACTAATGCAGCAACAATGGACGCTACAATACTTACTTTTTTACTCATCTTTTTTACTTCCCTTTCAGATGCATTAGGATTTATTTTTTTTGCATACAAATCCAACGCAAAAACAGTACTAAAGGAGCTAAGACCTGTTGCCACATCATTGATAATGGAAACAAGTAAAGTACCTAATGCTAAACCTATTAACCCAGTGGGGAGTAAGCCATATACCATTGAAATATAAGCATGATCCGGCTTTTCAAGTGGAACAAAAATTCCATCCTTTACCAACACCAAACAAATAATTCCAGGTAAAATAAAAATAAAGGGCATTATTACTTTTAAACCAGCGACTAATAAAGCCCCTTTTTGTCCGTCATCAATACTCTTCGCAGCTAAAGTACGTTGCACAATGGATTGATCGGTACACCAAAACCAAATACCAAGCACAGGATATCCTAACCAAATGGCATGCCATGGATACCCTTGATCTGAAGTGGGTTTAAACAAAGTCCAATAATCATGTGGCACCGATGCTACTAAATGTGAAACGCCGCCTACGCGATATAATCCTACAAAAACAATAATTAATGATACAAGAATTAAAACAATGGATTGAATCATCCCCGTATGTACAATGGAGTTTAAACCACCATTTAGCGAATACGACATCGCAATAATAATAATTAAGAATGTAGAAATATACACGGGCACTCCAAAAAGCTGTTCAATCACAAGGCCACCGATACATAACATAAAACTAGACCAAACTATGAGGGAAGAAAACATTGAAAAATAAGTAAAAAATAAATGCGACTTTTTGCCAAACTTGTTCATCAAGAACTCAGGCATTGTTGAAATTTTATTCTTCAAATAATAAGGAATAAACAAAAAAGATAATAACACTAAAAAGATCCACGCGATCCATTCAAAATTTGCCAATACCATCCCACTCGTATAAGCAGCGCCAAAATAGGCAACCAACATACTGGGGCTCACATTCGTGCTAAAAATTGACAACCCTACTTTATACCAGGGAAGTGTTCTTCCGCCTAAAAAAATATCTTCTGAAACTAAATTACCCGATTTTGTTTTTTGCTTGCTAATAAATACACCAATGACAATTAAAGCAATTATATACAGAATAATTACCGCTCCATCTATCATTCCAAGATGTATTCTATTCATTATAAAGCTGTTTTTAATGAACTTGGCTCTAGCAATAAATTTAATTTACTCATAATTGGATATAACCCATGTCCAAATTCAGCAGGCGCTTGTAAGTTACCATTTTTAAAAACAATAGGGGTTTGAATCATATCACTCGTGCTTAGGAAAGAATATTCAGTCCTATTCACTTGATCAAACGCTAATGCCAAATGTGCATTTATTTCAAACACAGAATTTCCTAAATAAACAGGTAAATTATATTCAGTCGCAATTTGAATGCACTTTAATGCATAATCAACATCCTTACCTGTTCTAATTCCATTGATACCGCCTTCATTGACTAGCTCATGTAGGTGCTCGTAATTATTAATATAATCATGGCCAATAATTGGAATGGGGCTTCGAGAAGTTAACTCCTTAAAACCCTTTATATCATCATGTGGCAAAGGGTCTTCAATATATTCTAGTTGGATACCATTTTTTTCATACGCTTCAATACTTGCTAATGCTGTTTGCCAAGTCCACGCTTCATTAGCATCAGCAGTTAGTTTTACATGATTACCCACCACCGATTTAATAAGCTTAAGTCGCGCAATATCACGTGCGACGTCCGGACCACCAATTTTAACTTTGATAATTGAAAAGCCAAGATGTATAAAATTTGAAGTTAAAGCAACTACTTCTGCATCACTTAATGGGTAGTCTAAAATACTACCGTAACTTAATGCTTCTTTTTTAGTGGTCCCTGGATTTAATAATTTATACAATGGTACATTTTTATCTTGTGCCATTAAATCCCAGATAGCCAATCTAACTGCAGCATCAATTTCAGGAAATCCTGAACGGAAATTTTTTCTTAAAATTTCTAGGTTATTGGGATCTTGATTCTTTAATTTAGGCCACCAAGTTTCCTGAAAATTAATATCTAATTGACTTGTAGAAGGTAATTGTTTGATATACCAAGCATCTCTTGCGAAAGTTCCATTCCAAACAGATTCTGCATACCCCCAACCACTATGGCCATGATTTGTTTTAAGTACGATACATAAAACATCCATTTCCTCATAATGACAGTTATTATCTCCAATCAATCTCCCTAGCGGAAGCGTGATTCTATAAATGTCATATCCTTCAATTAGTAGCATTATAAAATTGTATTAATAAATTAACTTTTATTTCAAGTATTCTCCATTACTATAGTGATGAATCAAATTTAGTGTAACCCACTTCTTAGTGCTATCAACACCAGGAAGGGATTTTTGTATATTTGACATCATTTTACCCCACTCTTTCACACTTGGATCAGCCGACAAATACAAGGAATCCATTTTTGCTAAATCAGCTCCTTCTGGATAACTGTACTCCATCACCACTTTATCTTCGAAACGATATATTTTAATTTCCTTGATCCCACTTAATTGATTCGCTTTTTTAATGGATGGCCAAATTCCAGTAGCACTATGTAAAGAATCATAAAAATGATACACCGAAGAATCTGGTACCAAATTTGTCATCATCACTACTGTTGTTAAAGGAACAATAGGCTTTGGATTGGGCGTACAATTAATAAAGAACAAATTGATAAATGAAACGGCCGCTACTCCCTTAAGTAAACTATTTATTTGAGTAAGCATAAAATATATTGGTTTATAAATCAGCAACTTAAGTGATTATTACAAAATAAAATTAAAATGAATAATATTCCTATTGACAAAATAGCTAAATGCTATACTTTTTTGACAATTAAACTCAAAAATCATACATTAAAAAATTTGCATTTATACGGTAAAACTATAGTCATGATTTAATAATAACATTGATTTATCATCAAGCGATTCAAGGCTTTGCTTCAATTCACTAAAATTACTTGCGCCTAACACCATCTTATAAATAAGGGGATTTTCATAAACAAAATGTAAGGCCAAAGATGAAATACTAACACTTGTTTTTTTACAATAGGCATTTAATTCTTTTGCTCTTTGTAAATCTCTGGCTGGAATCCATGAAGGTTGCTCCTTGATATATGTTTCTAATTTACTCCCTAACAACCCCATATATAATGGACTTGCTTGCCAAATGTTAATTTGCTGATTTTGCAATGCTACATATTCATTCGTTAATGCATCTTGATTTAAAATATTAAATCGATTATACCCCATAAAATGATCAAAATACTTGGAAGATACATATGATGTAAAATCTGCCCCATAATTACCGCCGATACCAATTGCTTTTGCCCAACCTTTTGCTTTTATTTCAATTAAAGTATCAATGGCTACTTGTATTTCATGCGATTTTAATCCTGTAGGATCATGTAAAAAAAGTACATCGATACAACCCACTTTCAATGTTTCCAAACTTTCAGAAACACTTCTAATTAATCCTGCTGGAGAAAAATCATAGGTGTCGGCATCCGGATTGTCTGCTTTTAATTTTCCAGCTTTGGTGCTAATAAAAGGCTTTATCCCTTGCCAAGTGTACAAAGCTTTTCCTAAAATGGATTCTGCATCAGCATATGCTGGCGAAGTATCAAAATGATATATACCTTGCTCCAATGCATAGTGAATAGTTTGTTCAGATTCTGCAAAATTCACCGGGCCCCAAATTCCTGCTAAGCCCGCAGTACCCAAAACAATTTTATCTCTTGAAGGTAGGCTCATTTTAAAAGTTAATTTGAATATTTGGATAACGCTTTCTAAACTGATCAACCCCGGATTGGGTGATTTTAGTATTCCAGCAATATAGAGATTTGAAATTATTACTCAGATTTAATTTAGCTAATCCATTGTCTGTAATAGATGTACCCACAATATTTAAATAACTCAATTTTGTAAACTGATTCAGCAAACTGATTGCATCATCATTGAGAGAAGTATAAGCTACATTAAGCTTAATAATGTTTTTACAACTACTCAAATTAGCAATCCCTTTATTTGTAATTTTTGTATTCGCTAGGTTCAACCAAACTAAATGACTATCAAGTATTGAAATTTTTTGTGCCTGAACATCATTTAATAATGCTGCATTCATCGCACTTAAGTCAACATATCCAACTCCTTTGGCAATGGGATGTACAATTAAACCTAACTGCTTTAAAGTATTTATCTTATTTGAATCCACTAAAGATGTTTGTGGTAAGGATAGTGTAGGAAATGCAGGGACAATTTTACTAGCTATTAAATTTTTAACAGTGTCATTCAACAAAGCATTTCCTAATTTATCATTTACTAATGCCCCATGTTGCACCCACCAATAGATTAAATTAATTTCCTTATTATTTAATTGGGGTTTTCCCTTGGGCGGCATGTGTTTGTCATTGGCTGGATCCAATAACATACGTTGAATCATTAAGCTTTGATTGGCATTATAAGCAGTTAATGCAGGACCTTTTTTGCCGCCTTTTAAAATTAAATCAATGGAGGTGAGCTGTAAATTTCCTTTTTTCTTTTCACTATTATGACATTGTATACATTTCGCATCTAATAAGGGATAAATTAATCCCTCATAGGTGTTGACTTGTGCTTGTTTTTCTGGTGGCAATGCCGAAATGCTATCTATAGAAAGCGCTTTTTTTACTTCCTTATTCCCGGCTGATAAATCCAAACTCAAATAATCAGCACCATGCGTTATACTACCTCCAAAATGGCCTACTAAAAAAAGAACAATTATAATAATACTCCAAAGTGACTTATTCAATTTATCAAAATACACATTGGCCGAAAAAAACATTTTAACTATAACCAACAGGATGCAAAAAAAACAAAGTATCCAGCCTGCATACTGATGGTTATTCAATAATTTTTCATCATACCCACCATCCAATGATAATAACCACCCCATGATAGCAGATACAATAGCAAATGCAGTTCCAATGAACGTGCCTAATAAAATTGCTTGGTTAAATTTGGTTTTACTTTTTAATTGGATTAACTCAAGTATAAACGTAAAAATTAAAATCCCAATGGGCAAGTGCACGACTAAAGGATGGAAGTGACCAATGAATTCAGTTATCATGCAATTAAATTATGTATCACATTTCCTGACACATCGGTAAGTCGGTAGCGTCGGCCTTGCGTTTTGAAAATAAATTTTTCGTGATCAATGCCTAACAAATGCATTAATGTGGCTTGAAAATCATGCACATGTACTTTATCATTTACCACATTGTGCGCGAAGTCATCCGTTTCTCCATACACCAAACCTGGTTGAACACCACCACCTGCCATCCAAATTGAATAAGCGCCAGGATGATGATCGCGACCAAAACCTTCGGGTGTTAATTTACCTTGACTAAAACTAGTACGACCAAATTCACCACCCCAAATCACCAAGGTATCATCTAATAATCCGCGTTGTTTTAAATCTTTAACCAATGCCGCTGATGCTTGATCGGTTTGTTTGGTTGCTCTTTTAATTCCTGAGGCTAGTGCACCATGGTGATCCCAACCTAAATGATATAATTGAATAAAACGAACATCTTTTTCAGCCAAGCGTCTTGCCATAATACAATTATGCGCAAAACTTCCTGGCACTAATACATCCTCGCCATACATATCTAAAATATGCTGTGGCTCGTTGGATAAATCAGCAATATCTGGAATAGCCAATTGCATTCGGTAAGCCATTTCCGCTTGATTAATTTGACTTTCAATTTCGGGATCATGCAAATTTTCATTTTGCAATTGATTGAAATTTTTAATAAAATCAAGGGCGCGACGACGATCCATTCGATCAATCCCATCAGGCGTATTCAAATATAAAATGGGATCCTTTCCTGTCATAAATTGAACCCCTTGATGATGCGAAGGCAAAAAACCACTACTCCAAGCAGCACTTGAAATTGGTTGATCCCCTCCTCCTTTTGATAACATGACAATAAAGGAAGGTAAGTTTTCATTCATACTCCCCAAGCCATAGCTCAACCATGATCCCATACAAGGACGGCCACTTAATTGATTACCTGTTTGTGTGAAAATAACAGCAGGCTCATGATTAATTTGATCAGTGACCATTGACCTTACAACGCACAAATCGTCGATAATAGAAGCAGTATGCGGAATTAAATCTGAAACATAGGTTCCATTTGCGCCCGCTTGTTTAAAGGTTGCCGCAGGTTTTGCTAATGGAAATGCATATTGGTTATTCACCATTCCAGAAATTCTATTCTTTCCCATGACCGACGCTGGAATTTCCTGACCATGCATTTCATACAACTTAGGTTTATAATCAAACAATTCCATTTGCGAGGGACCCCCACTTTGAAATAAATAAATGACCCTTTTTGCTTTGGGTAAAAAATGCGGAGACCCTAATGGAACATTTTGTTCTTCTAAAATTTGCGAAATTATTTTTTGTGATGGCTTGCTGTTACAGCCCAACAAAGATCCAAGTGCAATACCGCCTAAGCCTAATGCCGAACCGCGTAAAAAATCGCGTCTATTTTGTTGGTACTTTAATTTTAAATATTCGTGCATGCCAATTATTTTCTTGTTAAAAATTCATCTGTATTCATTAATGCCATTGCAATGGATGCAAAGCTTGCAAGTTCAATTTTATTACTTGTGTTAGGTTTCAAGTAACCTGTATTAATTAATTTATTCGCTTTGTCAGGATGCAATGTAAATTGAGCCATTTCGGTTGCATACATTTTATCTAATAAGGTTACTTCTTTTACATTTGGATATCTTCCAGTAATTATAAAAAATCCAAAATTTAATTGGTCCTTTAAAACTGCGCCTGCTTCATTCATCATCCTCAATGCAATATGTGTAGCAGCTTCCATCATTTGTGGGTTATTCAACATTGCCAATGACTGCATAGGTGAACTAGAAACTGTTCGTTTCACTGTACAAACTGTACGATCGGCGGCATCAAATATTTGTAAAAATGGAACTACGGTGGTTCGCTTACGAATCGTATAAATACTTTTTCTATATAGTCCCTCCCCTTCTGTTTGTAAGTATTTATACCTCCATGTTTTATCGGTAATCTGTTCCCATAAATCAGCAGGTTGATAAGGATAAACACTAGGGCCGCCAATTTTTTGAACTAATAAATTACTCACAGCTAAGGCATTATCACGAATCATTTCAGCAGGATACCTATAACGCGGACTGCGACTTAAATAAATATTTTGGGGATCTTTTTTAACTATAATAGCGTCGTTCAAAGAGGATTGTTGGTAAACAGCACTCATAAATATTAGCTTTTGAAGTGCTTTGGTATTCCAACCATTTTCACGGTACCATACAGACAAATAATCCAATAAAGCAGGATGCGAAGGCATGGCACCTTGGTTACCAAAATCATCCGATGTTTTTACAAACCCATTGCCAAAAATCATTTGCCATATTCTATTCACTGCGACTCTACTGGTTAAAGGATGATTGGGCATGAATAACCACTGCGCCAATCCGTACCTATTTTTGGGCAAATGATCGGGAAAAGATAAAATTGCATTAGGTGTATTGGGAAATACTTGTGTGGTTGGATCTGTGTACAATCCCCTATTTAAAACATAAGTAGGACGTGGCTTAGGCAAATCACCCATCACCATTACTTCTTGAACTGAATCATATAAGTCCGCCAATTGCTTTCGTGCATCATATAATAAAGGATTCAGCTTTGCGAAATCTTCTTTTTCTCCTTTTAAAGGGAATTGCTTTTGTTGAAATAAAAATTTTGCCTGGGGCTGATTCAATGTATTACTGAATAAATAAAATTCGTCTACTTCGCCCTTAGGCATTGATCGATCTAATGTCCGAAGTCCAAAAACAAAACCGGGTAAATTTGGTCCTTTATGTATACTGTAGAATGATTTTATGTGTTTTACCAAATGATCATATTCCACTTGATTCGTTTGTTTTTCACCATTCACAAACATTTCAACACCATTTGCCTTACTATTACCATTATAGCTAATGGCGATATGATACCACTGATTTGTTTTTAAACGAAGTGGCGACAAAACACTAATTGCATCATGCGGAAAATTATGAATTACCCTAAAATTTAATTGGTTATTTTTTAATACCAAATCATAGCCTTGATAACCATATCTATGATAATCCGACTTGTGAAAAACCGTTGCTAAGGGATAATTTTCAGGAACTTTTAACCAAAGGCTAAATGAAAATGGCTGGTACCTCTCAAAATCTCCAATTTTTTCAGGTGGGAAGGCAACCATGGTCTCGTCATTATATTTTAATGATTTACCACTGATACCTTGCCCAAATTCTGCATTTCTAAAATTGGCATTTATAGATGGGTCAGCTTCGTTAATAAAGAATGTACGCTTGGGATCCTTTTGATTTGTTTTATCAAAACTTAATTTAGCCAACACCATTTTTTGGAGGGATGTTTCAATATTTTTATCTCCTTGTTGTATAGCAGCTGTAATCGCTTTATCCTGATTTAATTTATAATCGGACTCTAATTGACTGATATACTTTTTAAAGTTTTGAATTTTTAGTTCTTCTTCTTTTTTTGTTAGTAACAAAGTAGGTCCTGCCACCATATCATCATTTCCATAATTAGGTCCGCCTTTTTCAAAAGTGCTATTAAAAAATGCGAATAAGGAATAATAATCTTTTTGACTTACTGGATCATATTTATGATCATGGCACTTAGCACAACCTAGTGTTGTTGCCATTACAGATGCTCCCAAGGTGTTGGTGCGATCAGTTACATATTCAACTCTAAATTCTTCTTCAATGATACCCGCTTCTGAATTTTGTTTGTGATTACGATTAAAACCAGTAGCCAAAACCTGCTCCTGTGTTGCGTTTGGCAGTAAATCACCGGCTAATTGCCAAGTGATAAATTTATCAAAAGGTAAATTTTTATTGTACGCATTAATGACCCATGTACGCCAAGGGCTTTGATCATAATGTTTATCATCAAGGTAGCCATAACTATCTGCAAACCTTGAAACATCAAGCCAGTACTCCGACATCCTTTCCCCATAATGTTCACTTGCTAAAAAACGATCTACTAAATTTTCATACGCATTTGGACTTTTATCTGAAACAAAATCATTGATTTCTTTAACCGAAGGACTAATGCCACGAATATCAAAACTAAGTCGACGAATTAAAGTTAGCTTATCCGCTTGTGGCGCAGGTTTTAAACCTTGTTCTTCTAACTTTTGATAAATAAAAGGATCAACTGTATTATTAATTTTCCAATTGGCATTTAAAATGTCAGGAATAGCTGCTTTTTCAGGAGCTACATAAGCCCAGTGTGGTTTGTACTTTGCGCCCTGCTCCACCCATTTAATTAATACCGCTTTTTCATAGGCGGTCAGTGTTAAATTGGATTCAGGTGTGGGCATTCGAACATGAGGATCATCACTGAGTATACGACGAACTAGATCACTTTTAGCAATACTACCTGGCTTAATTGCCTTATAGCCATTTTCCCCCTTATGGGCATATGCAATTTCACTAATGTCTAATCTTAAATTGGCCTTTTGTTTTTTGGCGTCGGGCCCATGACAAGCAAAACACTTATCTGATAAAATTTGTTTTACTGCAAAATTATAATCGATTTCTTCCGGTAATTGTGCTATTTGATTTTGTACTTCAGCGGGGATATCAATTTTTTCGCAAGCGGAGAAAATAAAAACAAATAGTAAAGTAAAAAGAATGGCAATTAATTTTTTCATAGCGCGCAAATACGTCAATTAAAGTTACTGAAAACCGCTCAATTATAATGCTAGCCAAAAAAGGATATCATTAGCTTTTTTGAATAGCCCAAAAGTGGCTTAAAGTTATTGAGAACCACCGATATACATTTGAAGTCAAAAGCGAAATTATGTACTTTTTTAGCATATTGAATAAAGCATCATTTAGATAGCAAAAAGCCCGTTATATTTGGATTGGCAAAAATTGAATTCCACGTAAATCTTAACTTTTATAAATTTTTAAAAATACTTTATGCAATTTATTAAATTGAACTACTTGATCATCGCGACATTTTTTTCATCTGCGATTTTTGGACAAAATTTTTATGTATCCACGAAAGGGAATGATAAAAATAATGGAAGTATCGAAAGCCCCGTAGCAAGCTTAACGGCGGCACAAAAATTAGTTCAAAATAACAAGGCAAAGAATTCAAAAGGAATAACCGTTCATATTGCGCCTGGTCAATATAATTTAACAAGCACTTTTGTATTAAACGAACAAGACAGTGGTCAAATTGGAAAAGAAATTGTTTGGAAAGCAGAAAAACCAGGAACAGTAAGCATTACCGGCGGTAAAAACATACAACCAAATTCATTTACCCAAGTAAAAGATGCTGCAATTGCTAAACGATTAAATCAAAATGCAATTAAAAATATCGTACAGGTACATCTGCCAAGTATCGGAATAACTGATTTTGGATCTCATAAGCAATTTGGACATACTATTGCAGTTACACCAGCACCATTACAATTATTTTTTAATGGAAATCCAATGACCCTTGCTAGATATCCCAATGAAGGATATATCAAAATAGGAAAAGTAATCGATAAGGGATCGGTTCCAAGAAGTTTGGACAAATCTAATAGAGGCGGAAAATTTGAATATACAGATGCACGACACGCCAAATGGCAAGGACAAGAAGATATATGGTTGAGTGGTACTTTCAATTATGGCTATGCAGATGATTATATAAATGTAAAGACCATTGATACTGTGCAAAAAACAGTTCAGTTAGCCATGCCCCATTTATATGGTATAGGAAGCGGTAAAGATTTTCAGCAGTATGCAGCTATTAATATACTTGAGGAATTGGATATGCCAGGAGAATGGTATTTGGATAGAAAGTCAGGTATTTTATATTTCTGGCCTCCAACGAATATGACTAATGCATCCATCATGGTTTCCATGCTTGAAGAACCCATTATTGCAATGGAAGGTGTTAGTAACGTAATTATTAGTGGAATCACTTTTGAAGCCACTAGAGGTATTGGAATGTATATGGAACGCGGGAATCATAATACTATTATTGGATGTACGGTACGAAATATTGGCAATACAGGAATTGTAATGGGGCAAGGTGCTTTAAGATTAAAAGAGGATATGTCTGTTGATGACTACAAGGGAGTAGCAGTATCAAGAATGATTGGCGATTTTCAAAATCATATTTACGCTAACACGGGATGGGATCGATTGGCAGGGAACAATCATCGCATTCAAAGTTGCGATGTATACAATACAGGGAGTGGCGGTATATTTTTAAGTGGTGGAAGTAAAGTTAATTTAATCAATGGCAACAATGTGGTAGATAATTGTAAAGTACATGATTACAATTTGAGAAATAAATTTTTATGGGCAGGCATTAATGTGAATGGTTGTGGAAATATAGTTTCACATAACGAGGTATACAATGCAGAATTTCAAGGCATATTTGTGTATGGAAATGAACATATTTTTGAATACAATAATGTGCATGATGTGACCACTAATTCTGATGATACCTCCCCTTGGTATATTGGAAGAGACCCAAGTAGTCGTGGTAATATTGTTCGATATAATTATTTTCATCACACTGGTAACCCAAAGAGGATGAATATGGGTATTTACTGTGATGATGCATCCACTGATGTGACTGTTTATGGGAATGTATTTTATGATTTAAAAGTAAATCATGGAGTATTGTTTAGTAATGGAGGTTGGGATTTAAAAATGAAAAACAATATAATCATTGAACCGCTTTCGAATAGTTTTGTAGTTTCTGCTGCATTTTATACTTGGGCTAAACCACAAGCGGCTGAATTTTATGGAAAAAATGGCATCCTTAGGAAAAGATTAACCGAGTCTGTAAAATTTGATCAACCGCCTTATTCAACAAGATACCCATCCCTATTGCCATATCTTGATCCGATTGTTGAAGGTAAAGAATGGCAAGGTATGCGTTCTAGAGGAAATGAATTTTCAGGAAATGTAATCATTGGCGGACCAGCACAACCAGTTAAATTAATGGGCGGCGAATTTGCAACTGCTACTGAAAAAAACAACTTTCAAACTAATGAAGATCCTGGATTCGTGGATATGAAGAATGGGAATTTTATGTTGAAAAGCAATTCAGTTGTATTTGAAAAAATACCAGGCTTCCAGCCTATTCCATTTGATAAAATGGGATTATATAAAGACACATACAGAAAATAATGAAATACTGGTTTAACAAATTATTTATAACGTCGCTTCTTGTTTTTGCAACCATCATAAGTAATGCACAACCATCCTTAACACCATACAATGTAGTGTATGCGTCGCAAAGCAAAAATCAACTTGGATCCATGCCCATCGGCAATGGAGATATCGGTAGCAATGTTTGGGTAGATACATTGGGCACCATTCATTTTCTAATCTCTAAAACAGATGCGTACAGTGAAATTGGTAGATTATTAAAAATTGGACAAGTGGATGTTAAAATCACACCCAATATTTTAGATGTAAAACAATTTTCACAAACACTAATTGTACATGATGGCGTTATACATATAAAAGCAAACAAAGGAAATCAAAGCGTAAATATTTTATGTTATATAGATGCGAATCATCCTGTAATTCAAGTGCAAGGAAATAGTACAATTCCTGTACAAGTAGAAGTGACCAATGCTATGTGGCGAAAGGAATCCAGTGAATTAATTGGGCATGAACGACATAGTGGCTATGGAGTTGCATTCAGGGAAACCCCCTTTATGAAAGAAAAGGATACAGTATTGATGCAGCCAAATGCATTAATGTGGGTGCATCAAAATAAAAGTTCTGTTTGGCAACTCACCTTGGATAATCAAAATATAACAAGTTTTAATACAATTGGTAAAGACCCCTTATTAAATCAAAATTTTGGTGCAATTGTGAGTGGTGAAAATTTTACAAAAAAGAATGGATATGTAATTGAAAATAAAGTTTCTGCTACCAAGTTTAACTTCCAAATTACTATTCTAAAAAAACATACACCTGATATAAATGAATGGAAAAAAGAAATTATTACCTTACATAAGCAAATACAAAATTTAAATGCGATTGAAAAATACCAAAATCATTTAAACTGGTGGCATCAATTTTGGAACAACCATTATATTATAGTTAATTCAAAACAAGAACCTAGTACTACATTCAAAATTACACAAGGGTATCTATTACAAAGATATTTGAATGCATGTTCAGGCCGTGGAGGAATGCCCATAAAATTCAATGGCTCCATATTTACAGTCGCGCCTGATGAAACTTTGGTTGACAAAAAAGAGGTTGGATTAGATGCTGATTTTAGATTATGGGGTGCTAATTTTTGGTTCCAAAATACAAGGATACCCTATAGTACTATGTATTATAGCGGCGACTTTGCATTAATGAAGCCCTTTTTTGATATGTATATCAATGCAATTCCGTTGGCAAAATATCGTACACAAAAATATTTTAAACACGAAGGTGCCTACTTCCCGGAAACATTGACACCCTGGGGCAGTTATTTAAACGATAATTATGGTTGGGATCGATCCAAATATGAAGATGGTGTTTCAGAAAATAAATACATTAGGTATTATTGGCAAAGCGGGATAGAACTTTGCAAGATGATGTTTGATTATTATGAATTCACTAATGACAAAGTTTTATTTGAAAATAAGTTTGTTCCATTTATTAAAGAAATAGTTACTTTTTATTCGCAGCATTATAAAAAGGATCCCTCAGGAAAGTTATCTATTCAACCAGCACAATCGTTAGAAACCTATTTTGAAGGTATGGTTAACCCCGCTCCTGAAATTGATGGCTTAAATGCGGTCCTATTAAAAATAGAGGAATACAAAGCTGTAATTAAAGACCCATTATTTCAACAAAATAGTACTCAGTTACTAGGAATGCTACCTGTTTTACCAAAAGAAAAAGCAAATGATGGAACTTGGGTATTATCATCAGGATTGAACTTAGGTATAAGAATGAATATTGAGGATCCTCAATTATACTCAGTTTTCCCTTACCGAATTTATGGCATTGAGAAACCTAATTTGGAATTGGCCATCAATACTTTTAATAAGCGATACGACCTTGCATTTAATGGTTGGCAACAAGATGCAGTGAATGCAGCTTTATTAGGATTAACGGAGGAAGCAAAAAAAATGGTGAGTACTAACTTTAGCAATAAACACAATGGTAGTCGCTTTCCTGCATTTTGGGGACCCAATTATGACTGGGTGCCTGATCAAGACCATGGAAATATAACTATGCGCGCTTTACAAGCCATGCTGGTACAAAGTGAAAAGGGACATACTTATATGCTTCCAGCTTGGCCAAAAGATTGGGATGTTCAATTTAAGGTGAATATAACAGGACGCGAACAAATTAGCGGTAATTATAGCCCACAAAAAGGATTAGTACTTGAAAAGTACAATAAAAATATTCCCATGAAAATCATGGAGGCTAAGTAATAATTATACTAATTTTTTTTAAAATAAATAGGTAACGGCGGTGCGTCTTTTCTATTATCAATTACTGGATCAGCATCAATTGGAATACCAGCGTATTTATATCTTATCACTTTTAATCCATAAATAGGAGCATGCCAAAAATTGATGAGTGTGCCTTCGCAACCACGATCAGGCATCAGTTCCACATGTTTCTGTAAATATTTATTAAAAATAGTAAGTGCATCATTGCAAATTACGCTAGCGCTAAGTTGTTGCGCTGTAGAGAATTTTCCTGCACTATCTTGTTTTATATTTTGAACCTGTATTCCTTTCTCAAAAGCATCTAAATATAATTTTGAAGCTTCTGATCTATTTAATAAAAAAGTTAAGTAATTGCTACCCGATGTACTGCCAACATTATACATTGCCTTTTTTAAATTATAATTAACCTCACTATATAACCCTTGTACATTCTTTAAGGTCTTACTGTTTATCCAAGTATAGGGACCGCCTTCGCGCCATGCACCTACCCAACAAAAGCCGATATTGGGTAAGTCGTTGGTAGCTAGCCAATCAATTTTCTCTAACAACTGCATCGCTTGCGCATAAGCTACGACATTATTAATTTGGAGCTTTTCTGCATACTGCTTATAAAAATCTAATTGCGGAATAGGACCATATAAAGTATTTAAAGCTGCATATCTAGCTGAGGTTCTGTTTTCGGCAGTTCTCCAATGATTAAATAAAATTGTATTTTGCTGTTGCGCCCCATTTGATACTTTTAGATACTTCATTAAATCATATATGCCTTCATTAGCATTTTGCTGCGTAAACATAAGTCCATCAAATTCAATCCACGAATAAATTGTAGTAGGTGCAATTTGCGATTTAATTGGTATTAAATTAGGCAAATAGTTCGCAACTCTTTTACTGCCATGACCAGGCATAATAGCAATCGTATTGTTAGGTAAATATTTTTTAGCGATATAAAATGCAACTTTCGTATAATCATTGATGACACAATAAATTCCTAAATTCAATTTAATTGAACGTGAACTGATTTCATGATCTCTTTCAAGTAATTTTAGTGCTGTTATGTTTCGTCCTAATTGAAAAAATAACACATCTAAATCGGGTTGACTATTTTTAATGACGTTTGTCACCATTGTATCTTGAAGTATACTTTCGCCAAATTGTGCAACCGCAATTTTATTTACTTGTTCTCTAGTAGTTGCATTACCCCAACCACCCATTTCTTCAGTGATTAATTCGAGTTCATCTATACTTGGGTAGTTATTAATGACCGACTTTACAGTGCGTGTAATTAGGGGAATATCCCCTTTTGACCTTGGCTCAATAGATACTTGAACACGGAGGCCAATAGACTGCGCATATTCAATTAAGGAGCGCATCCAAGCAACTGCCATTTTACTTTTTACAGGGGTGTTAGAATAATTTTTTTCAATTTCTGGGATACTAAATATTTTATCATTAAATCGAATGTGATTAGTGAAAATTTGCATATTCGGGATATCATGTTGTCGTCCATAAAAAAAATTGCCAGCATAGTCAACACTATCCTCAAAATTTACTTCATGCCATAAATTAGGATAACTATGAATTGCAATTTTATTAAAACGCATTCGAACTAAATTATTTAGATACTCCTTTGCTTCCGCTAGCGGATAAGAGGAAATGTCCATGGGAAAGTTAACATGCTGTCTGATGCCTCTCCAGCGTGTAAAAGGAATGATAGATTGGGAATCGCTTTTGAATATTGCTGTTTTAAATACAGTGGGCACCACGACCCCCGTAATGTCAAATTGAAAGCCTACACTTTCTAAAATCGTATACATGGCATGGCCAATAGCAGCCTCATCCTCCCCCACACAAATCATATTTACTAAACGCCCATTGGAATTGATAGTATAACTAAAGGATCCATTTTGTGTAGCCCCTTTTTTAATTAATTTAATATTAAAGATGCTTTGATGAATACGACTATTAAATATAGCAACCTTGAGGTATTTAGAAAATTCAGTTTTAGCAAAATTTAATTTAGTCGTATCAGCATTTCCCTCATGGCTATAGTTAATGACCAACTTAGCATTAAGGGAAGTGTTCAATAAAACTAAACACAAGAATAATGTTAATTTTCTATGCATTTCTTTTAAATTTAGAACTTTTCAGTACTTACTTTTAAAATTGATTAGCTTAAAATTATATTAAAATAGCATTAAAATATATTTT
>CALLKA010000148.1 GCA_938008665.1 uncultured Bacteroidota bacterium | reverse complement strand
CATCAATCCATACCTTTTTAACATCCCCACTAAAATCAACTTTGGTTGCTAAACCATAACGAATATCTGCACCCATACGTGCCGCTTGTTTTTCAAAGTTCACCATCATATCAGGGCCTTGTATACCATCCGGGAATCCAGGATAATTTTCGACCTCTGTGGTAATGGTTAATTGACCACCTGGTTGAATACCTTGGTATAATAAAGGTTTCATATTGGCCCTAGCTGCATATATAGCAGCAGTATAACCTGCGGGGCCTGAACCTATAATTAAAATGCTTACTTTTTCTGTTTCCATAACTTCATTATTTCTAATTCAAATTTGTATATTAAATCCCAACTAAAAAAAAGCCCCGTCTAATCCTAAGATTGAAGGGGCTTGATAATATTTTAAACTACTAGCCCAAATAAGCTTTAAGTGCATTGCTGTATCTCGCTTTTTGTAAACGTTTAATAGCACGCTCCTTAATTTGTCTTATTCTTTCCTTCGTTAAATCGTATTTAATTCCAATTTGTTCAATAGTAACGCCATTTTCTCCATCTAAACCAAAATAAGCATTAACTATCTCTGCCTCTCTAGGACTCAAAGACTTAAGTACACGACGAATTTCCTCTCTTAATGAATCTTTCATCACATCTTCGTCCGTTTCATCACCGCCTTTTAATAAATCACCCATGGCTACATCCTCTGCTTCATGCACTGGTGCATCTAATGAAGTATGACGCGTATTTGATTGAAATATATTGTTGATCTCAGTCTCCGACATTTCCAAAATTCCTGCCAACTCCTCAGTGGATGGCTCACGCTCATGTTCTTGTTCAAAAGCCATATATGCTTTATTGGCTTTGTTATAGGTACCAATTTTATTTTGAGGTAAACGAACCAAACGACCTTGCTCAGCCAAAGCTTGCAAAATAGATTGACGAATCCACCAAACCGCATAAGAAATGAATTTAAACCCTTTGGTTTCATCGAAACGTTGTGCAGCTTTGATTAAACCTAAATTACCTTCATTGATTAAATCAGATAATGACAAACCTTGGTGTTGGTATTGTTTCGCAACCGATACAACGAAACGAAGGTTGGCTTGTACTAATTTATCCAATGCACGCTGATCACCCATTTTAATGCGCTGTGCTAAAGTGGTTTCTTCTTCAGGATTTATCATTGAGATTTTAGAAATCTCTTGTAAATACTTCTCAACCGCTTGCGAATCTCTGTTGGTAATCTGTGTTGCAATTTTAAGCTGCCTCATGCAAAGAATTTATTTAAAGGTATAACGATGTAAAGGTCAAAAAGTTGTGTCTAACGATAAGTAAAATAGGTAATTTTACCAAATGTTAGTCGGCAAAGGTACAATTTTGAGACTAATTTAGCAAATATTGATTGTAAAGCATTTATGCACCTATTTTCCCGTTAAAAATGTCCCCAAAAGGTAAAAATTTAGGAATAATCCCTTTCTGAGAATTATCTTCGCGATATGATTGATTTCAGATCAGATACCGTAACCCTTCCTACCTCCGAAATGTTGGCTTTTATGCATCAGGCACCTATTGGCGATGATGTATTTGGGGAGGATCCAAGTATCAACGCTTTAGAAGCTAAGTCAGCTAGCCTTTTTGGTATGGAAGCAGGTTTGTATTGTCCAAGTGGCACCATGACCAATCAATTGGCAATTAAAACGCATACACAAGCTGGGGATGAGGTGATTTGTGAGGAATTATCCCATGTCTACCAATATGAAGGTGGCGGTATTGCATCGAACTCAGGCTGTTCTGTTAAATTATTACAAGGAAATCGAGGTCGAATAACGGCAAGTCAGATTTTAGCCGCCATCAATCCGGAGGATGTTCACAAACCCATTTCAAGATTAATTAGCTTGGAAAATACCTGCAACCGCGGCGGAGGTGCTTGTTATGATTTTAAGAATTTTGAGGAAATTCAGAAAGTAGCCAAAACTCATCATTTGGGATTACACTTGGATGGGGCTAGAATTTTTAATGCCATTGTTCAAAAAAAGGAAGATCCAAAACAATACGGCAAAGTTTTTGATTCCATCTCCATTTGTTTGAGTAAAGGATTAGGTGCACCCGTTGGAAGTGTATTGGTTGGAGATGCGGCATTTATTAAAAAGGCAAGAAGATGGAGAAAAGTATTTGGCGGCGGTATGCGTCAAGCAGGATCATTAGCAGCTGCGGGTATTTATGCATTGGATCATCATGTGGATCGATTAAAACAGGATCATCAAAAAGCATTGCTCATTAAAGATGCATTAGTAAAAAAAGATTTCGTTACAGAGGTATTTGAAGTGGAAACAAATATTGTAATCGCAAAAATTGAAGGAAAATATAATGCAACACAATTAGCGCAAACTTTAAAAGAGAAAAATATTTTAGTCATTGCAATGACCCCTACCCTTGTTAGATTTGTATTGCATTTGGACATCACAGATGAAATGTTAGCAACCACAATAGATACTATTGAAAAATTATAGTTAAAAAGGATTTATAAAATTGAGCACATTAGCGGATAAAAATTAGTGAAAAAGAAAAGATTATGTTAGAAAGAATTAACCCAACATCTACACAGGCCTGGTTTGTATTAAAAAAGCATTTTGAAGAAGAAATGAGCCGAAAGCAAATGAAAGATTTGTTTGCTTCTGATCCTACCCGTTTTAATCAGTATTCAATTTCCACTGCAGATATATTATTTGATTACTCAAAGAATATTGTAACCGATAAAACTTTGCAGTTATTATTTCAATTAGCGAATGAATGCGGATTGCCAAAAGCAATTGCAGCGCAATTTGAGGGAAAAGCAATTAATGAAACCGAACAAAGAGCGGTTTTACATACCGCCTTAAGAAATTTTAGCGGGTCTCCTGTAATGGTGGATGAGCAGGATGTGATGCCTGAAATTATACGCGTACAAAAACAAATGAAAACATTTTGTGACAACATTCATCATGGCACACACCAAGGTTATACAGGAAAAAAAATTACCACGATTGTTAATATAGGTATTGGTGGAAGTGATTTAGGGCCAGTGATGGTGACCGAAGCGCTGAAACCTTACTGGGTGGATGGGATACAAATATATTTTGTAAGTAATGTGGATGGTACACATATCGCAGAGACCTTAAAAAAAGTGAATGCCGAAGAAACTTTATTTTTAATTGCTTCAAAAACATTTACTACGCAGGAAACTATGACCAATGCACATACAGCACGTGCTTGGTTTTTACAAAAAGCCATAGATGAAAAACATATCGCTACCCATTTTGTGGCCTTGTCAACGAATGAAAAAGCAGTAAATGCTTTTGGCATTAGTAGTAAAAATATGTTTGAGTTTTGGGATTGGGTGGGTGGAAGATATTCCTTATGGAGTGCCATTGGATTATCTATTGCATTGACAGTTGGATACGAAAATTTTGAAAAATTATTAAATGAGTATGAACCAATATGATGAAATAAAAATGTTGTTGAAAAGGTCAAGACTTTTACAAGAACAAGTGGGACCCACAAATTTGGCAAAAAGTATTGAAGACAATATTGAACAAGACGAAGAAACGGAAATTGATGTTGATAAAGTAAAAAAAGATAAAAGCAAAACTTATAGAATATCAGGTGGTCTTTTAACTCTTCACGGAAAAGACAAAAAAGACTTGGAGCTGACAAGTGATGAAAAACAATCTTACCAAGAAACAATGGAAGAGTTTGTTAGTGAAGTGTCTGACCTTTCTGACTTTGGTGTTTTGAATGTTTATAATAATTCTGTCCAATGGAGCGGTAAAATAGTTGATGCCGATGTTGAATTTTTCTATTCAATTGGTGAAAATAATGGTGTCTATATAAATGGAGACATGATAAAACTTGATGAAGAATTGGTAGAATTAACAAATAAGTTAAAGTCATTTTTTGAAAAGTTTAAAAGTAAATGGGCTAAAATTATTTCAACAAGAAAGAAGACTAAATTCACAGAAGAAGAATAATATGGAATATATAAAAAAATATTGGAAGTGGGTTGTTGGTATTGTTGCATCAATACTAATTTTATA
>CALLKA010000147.1 GCA_938008665.1 uncultured Bacteroidota bacterium | reverse complement strand
TTGATAGCGCTGTGCATTTTTGACGTAACGACCTGCGATATCCTCAATACCAGCCATCTGCTCCGGAGTGAGCGACTTCACAACTTTGGCAGGCGAACCCAGAATCATGGAGCCGTCGGGAAACTCTTTTCCTTCAGTCACTAATTGAGGCAATACTTTTTGCAGTTCTTGAGCAATAAAACCAAACTCGTGCTTTTCATACACCGAATCTGCAAGGCTTACTTTTTTATCATAGCTCACTGGACTTAATAAGTTCAAAGTTTTCATAGCACTATTAAGGCTACTTATATTTGTTTTTAAACGGAGATCCGAACTCAGAACAACACCAGCAGCACGTACAGATCCAGTAGCATTAATATCACCTCCGACATTTAATTTATAAGTCATATTTGCAGGAGTAACGCCCATTCCTATATTACCGCTCTCTTTCATCAATAAACCAACAGTCTCATCAACTCCTGGGAAAATCCTTATACGCGCATCAGAAGCAGTTGTACCATATTGATCTATTGTCCAATTTGAACCAGTACTTCCCAATATAGGTGCTTTAATTATATTGATTTGACCACCTTCATATTGAGTATTTTGCGGGTTTATGGTTATTTCGCCAGATTTGACTCCGCTAGAAATACCCATTGTTAAGCTTCCAGGTATATAAGTGTTTGTTGTTGAACTATTACCAATGGTTGTCGTATTATCACCTTGACCTTTTGCATTATATCCAATCACAATTTCATTCGCAGAACTTGACGCACTTGGTTTACTGTTAGAGCCAATAAATACACCTTGACTGCTATTCGTAACCAGTGTAGTGCCGTCTGCCGCAACACCTGCTGCATTATATCCCAACGCAACATTATCACCCCCTACCATCATGTTTTGTATGGCATTAGCTCCAATCGCTGTATTGTTATGATATGCACCTCTTAAAGAACTCAATGCAAAACTACCAATCGATGTATTTAAATTACCAGTTGTATTAGCGTATAATGATGTAGTACCGAATGCAACATTATTTGTACCCGTTGTATTGCTACCAAAAGCATCTTTTCCAAAAATCGTATTGTTAGTAGAATTTCCTTTTCCTCTTCCAGCTGTTATGCCATTCAATTTCAAATCTGCATTCGTAATAATTTCACTTGTTGTTGCTGAATTAGCACTAGTACCTGCATTTAAATTAATATTACCTCCAGCTCCTAAATAACTATCACCTGCATTTAAATTAATATCACCTCCAATTCCTGAGGTTAGCCCATTACCTGCATTTAAGTTTAAAGCACCCCCGTTATAGGTATTTGATGATGCATTTTGCGCAGCAATCGTTGAGCTTGCCCCATTAGTGGATGCTGCAGCCACATTAGGCACTACAGTTAATGCACCATAAATCTGAGATTGTTGTGTTGAAGTATTTCCTATTGTTGTTGTATTAGAACCATTACCGTACAAATCAGAGCCAATTACAATCTCATTAGTTGTAGATGAACTAGCTTTTGGCAAAGCATTTGCTCCTAAATATATGCCCTTTGTAAGCACATAAGAAGACGATACAGGATTACCTGTATTATATCCTAATGCAGTTGTATAAGTAACACTGTTATTATTATATAATGATTGATATCCAAAAGCGGTATTACCTGATCCGCTTAAATTATTCAATAATGCTTTATATCCTACTCCAGTATTCCAAATCCCAGTAGTTGTATTCTTTAACAACGCACTATTACCCACTGCTGTATTAGTTACATTATTAATCGCATCGCCTCCTCCAACTCCAATTCCAATACCTTGAACTCGAAGTCCATAATTTGCAACACCTGTAAAAGAACCATTTGTGAAATTGGGACTAATATCAATACCTGTTAACACATCACTATTTGCAGCAGCAACTAATGTAGGCTTAAATATAGTTCCACTTGCAAATGCACCAGTGGCAGTGACCGTGCCACTAAATGTTTTTGCACCTCCAATTATTTGTGTTCCAGAAGTGATTAAACCTGGATTAGATCCATCAGCAGCAGTTAATGTTAAAGTAGTACCACTAAAGGTTCCACCATTCACGCTAGCCGTAGAGGTGTAAGT
>CALLKA010000146.1 GCA_938008665.1 uncultured Bacteroidota bacterium | reverse complement strand
AAGGGGAGTAAAAACGCTGTAGCTGACTTGGGTGTAAAAACCATTTACTTGAGTTTTGATGATGGCCCCTTAACCGGTACCACTAACTGTGTTGATATATGTACTAGGGAAAATGTAATGGCTACTTTTTTTCAAGTTGGCTTGCATCAATCGAGGTCAGCTTTTGGAAAAAAAACCTACCAGCAAATTTTAAATAATTCATCCCTTTTCGCGCTGGCCAACCATAGCTATTCACATGCTAGTAATAATTATTTAAATTTTTATCAGCATCCGGATTCTGCAGTATTGGATTTTTTAAAAGCAAAAACCGTGTTACAGCCAACCAATAATATTACACGCCTTCCTGGTAATAATGCGTGGAACTTAAATGGTATTAAAAGGGCAAGTCCATTGGTTTTACCCTTGGTAAATAAGTTAGATAGTGTTGGATTTAATATTATCGGTTGGGATTTGCAATGGCGGTTCAATAAAATGGGACGTCCCATTCAAAGCCCAGCAACTTTAGCAGTCATCGTGGACAGTTTGTTTCAACATCATCAAACAGTTACGAAAAATCAGCTTGTAATTTTAATGCACGATCATATGTTTCGTGCGCCTGCAGATTCTTTGAAGCTGGAGAAGTTCATTCAATTACTAAAAAAAAGAGGGCAGTATCGTTTTAGAAAGCTCACCCAATATCCAGGCTTAAAATTACCCTAGACTTTACTTGGATTAACTTTTTTTTAGATATTTAGTTAAAACAATTGTGTATTTTTGATTCATTAATAAAATCAATTAATTATGGCAATGTTTAAATCTAGCAATCCAACACTAACTGCAAAAATTTTTGATAAAAGTTTGCACGAAAATGCAAGTGCATTTGGTGTGATGAGTATTCGCGGCACGATGAATAAGTTTGGATTTTTATTATTGATGGTAATGGCTTCGGCAATGTATGTTTGGAATATTTATTCCGAAGGCAATGTTTCTACGGCAACTACATTAATGATTGCGGGAGCTATTGGTGGTTTTGTTTTAGCAATTGTGATGATGTTTAAACCAACCTGGGCTGGTTATATCGCACCTGCCTATGGAATTTTAGAAGGTTTATTTATTGGAGGTATCAGTGCTTTTTTTAATGCGATGTTTCAAAAGTCGTATCCAAATATTGTATTGCATGCGGTAGGCTTAACTTTAGGAGTTGCATTAGCGATGTTTTTATTATATAATTTTAGAGTGATCAGTGTGACCAATCGTTTACGTTCTATTATTATGTCTGCGACCTTGGGTATTGGCTTGTTTTATTTAATCGTATGGTTATTAGGTATGTTTGGCGTAGATATGGGATTTGCATTTGACAGTTCGCCATTAAGTATTGGTATAAGTTTGTTTATTGTGGGAATAGCTGCACTCAACTTGCTTTTGGATTTTGACTCCATTGAAAAAGCGGCTGAAATGGGCGCTCCAAAATATATGGAATGGTATAGCGCTTTTGGCTTATTGGTAACATTAGTATGGCTTTACCTTGAAATTTTGAAATTATTAAGCAAGTTGAATTCGAAAGATTAATCACAAAATGCTTTTTTATAATTACAGTCCCGGACATCACACTCGGGACTGTTTTATTTTATAGTAGTCTGCTATATGGAGATATCAGAAATGCAAAGACCATTGCCCTATTCATTGAATTCATTTTTTAACTGTTATTAAAAATGGTAAATTTGAATCACAACCCAGTATTCCATGAATTTTAAGCGCGGAAAATTAGATAATGACCAGCTGATTCATTTTTATCGTTCTTTGCTATTGCCAAGAATGATAGAGGATAAAATGCTTGTGTTATTAAGACAAGGGAAAATTGGCAAATGGTTTAGTGGCATTGGACAGGAAGCGATTTCGGTAGGGGCAACATTGGCCATGGAAAAAAATGAATGGATATTGCCTTTACATCGAAACTTGGGGGTATTCACGACTCGAAATATGCCATTGGTCAATTTATTTCATCAATGGCAAGGAAATGCATCTGGTTTTTCTAAGGCAAGGGAACGCAGTTTTCATTTTGGTAGTAAAGCACATTATATCTGTGGCATGATTTCACATTTGGGTCCGCAATTAGCAATTGCAGATGGTGTCGCGTTGGCCTATCAACAAAGAGGGCAGTTAAAAGCAACACTCGCATTTACGGGGGAAGGAGGAACGAGCGAGGGTGATTTTCACGAAGCATTAAATGTGGCAGCTGTTTGGGGACTTCCTGTTATTTTTTTAATTGAAAATAATGGGTATGGATTAAGTACACCTACCAATGAGCAATACCATTGTGAATATTTAGTTGATCGCGCTAAAGGTTATGGTATGGAAGGGGAGCGCATAGATGGAAATAATATTTTAGAAGTGTATCAAACGATACAGCGTGCTAGGGAGTATTGTATCAATACACAAAGGCCTTATTTGATTGAGTGTACCACTTTTAGAATACGCGGACACGAAGAGGCGAGTGGTGTAAAATATGTTCCAAAAAATTTGATGGAACAATGGTCACGCAAAGATCCCATTAAAAATTACGAACAATTTTTGGTGCAGGAAAAAGTATTAACTGAAATGCAGGTGGCCACAATACGCAATGAAATAAAAGATCATATTGATGCAGAATTAAACGAGGCAATGCAACCACAAGCATTTGATTTTTCTATTGAGCAGGAATTGGCTGATGTGTTTTATTCTGATGAGGGAAGCGCCATTATGCCTTATGAAAAATTGAATAACCCTATTTTGAATTCAAAGCGATTTATTGAAGCAATATCAGAAGCATTAAAACAAGCGATGGTTTTATATCCTGAATTAATTTTAATGGGTCAGGATATTGCAGAATATGGCGGCGCTTTTAAAGTAACCGAAGGTTTTGTTGCACAATTTGGAAAACAACGCGTTCGTAATACACCTATCTGCGAAAGTGCTATTGTAGGTGCTGCACTTGGTTTAAGCTTGGAAGGAATTAAGTCCGTAGTTGAAATGCAGTTTGCAGATTTTGTTTCTGTTGGCTTTAATCAAATCGTAAATAATTTGGCTAAAATAAATTATAGGTGGGGACAAAATGCCGATGTGGTGATTCGAATGCCTACAGGTGCAGGTGTTGGCGCAGGTCCATTTCATTCACAATCCAATGAAGCGTGGTTTACCCATGTGCCAGGATTGAAAGTAGTATATCCTTCTAATCCAGTGGATGCGAAAGGCTTATTGATGGCTGCTATCGCTGACCCCAATCCAGTTTTATTTTTTGAACACAAAGCGTTGTATCGAAGCATAAGTGCTGAGGTGCCAGATGAATACTATCAAATTCCAATGGGTAAAGCAAAGCTGGTTAAGGAAGGTGATGATGCTTGTATCATCACTTATGGCATGGGGGTGATTTGGGCACATCAATACCAACAAAACCATCCAGAACTAGCTATTCGTATTTTAGATTTACGCAGCTTGGCACCTTTGGATTATGACGCCATTAGTGATGTAGTAAAAGCAACTGGCAAGGTTTGTATACTACATGAAGATAATTTAACAGGTGGTATCGGTGGTGAAATAAGTGCTTGGATTTCGGAACATTGTTTTAGCTATTTAGATGCACCAATTATGCGTTGTGCCTCATTGGACACACCCATTCCTTTTAATTTAGAATTAGAAAAACAATACTTAGCCAATAGTAGACTAGAAGCCACGATGCAGCGATTACTTAGTTATTAATTATTGCGGATTGTTTATACGATAAACGCGTAAAAAATTCCCACCCAATACTTTGCTGATATCTTTATTGGAATAACCCCTAGCGATTAATGCTTTTGTAAATACAGGATAGTCCACCACCGTTTTTAATTCTTTAGGCGCTGAATTAATACCATCAAAATCGGAGCCCAATCCAACATGATCCACACCAACAAGTTTTACAATATGATCAAAGTGTTGCATGAGTTGTTCTAGGTCAGGTTTGATATTACCACTCTCGATCGGGTATTTGTCTGATACCATTGTGAATGCATATTCGCGTTGAATGCCTGTTGCTAATAAGGAATCAATTTCATTCGCATGATTTTTTCGGAATGCTGCATCTTTTTTTGAAAAATTACTATCTACAAAGCCAGAGAAAAAATTTAAATGGATTACGCCACCATTTTTTCCAATTGCAATAATTTGATCATCTTTTAAATTTCTTGAAACAGGACAAATGCTATAAGCATTACTATGCGAAGCAATGACGGGTTTGGTAGTGGTTTTAATCGCATCCCAAAAAGTAGCTTCGCCCACATGTGAAACATCTACAATGATACCCAGTTGATTCATGCGTTGTATAATTTCCTTACCAAATGTATTCAGTCCTTTTTTTCGGGTGAAATTTGGATTTTTTTCATCTGCATGCGAACTTGCCCAACTCGGTGAATTATTCCAAGTCAATGTCATGTATCTAACACCACGTGCATAAAAAGTATCTAACCTATTAATATCCTCTTCAATCATATGACCACCTTCCACACCATACTGAGCAATAAATTTATTTGCCTTCAACGCTTTTTGAATTTCTTTCCAAGTTTTTGCTACCACCATTTTGTCTCGATTACGCGCTGCAACTGCATCAATAGTATCCATTTCACGCATCGCCCAAGCATAGGGATTTACTTTTTCACCATCACACCAAATAGAGAATAATTGATAATCAACACCGCCTTGCTTAAAACGGGCTAAATCGGAATGATTTGTTCCGGTCAAATCCTGGTCTAGGCTAACTTTTTTCTCGATACAAGCAGTAACACAGTCATTATGAGCGTCAACAAGTACTGATTTGAAATGAATTGCCTGCGCGCTTGCACTAGCTGAAACGAGGAGTAAAAGGGCGGCTAAATATTTCATACAATAGGATTGTTTTAATTGACAACTAAAATAACTATTTTTGCGCACAGAAAAACGACTATGTTAGATAAATTAGAAGCCATACAAGCTAGGTTTGAACAAGTGGGCGTGGCTTTGACCAACCCGGAAATCATTAATAACCAATCTGAGTTTGGTAAGATGAGCAAGGAGTACCGCGCTTTGGAAAAAATCATGCAACCTTTTGAGCGTTATAAAAGAGTTTTAGCAGATCACCAATTTGCCAAAGAGAGCTTAAATGGAGATGATCCTGAGATGCGTGAACTAGGCAAGCTTGAATTGCCAGCATTAGAGGAGGAAAAAATACAATTAGAAAAGGACTTAACTAAATTATTAATCCCTAAGGATCCGCAGGATGATAAAAATGCAATTATAGAATTAAGAGCGGGCACAGGCGGAGATGAAGCGAGTTTATTCGTAGGTGATTTATTAACCATGTATACCAGGTATTGTCAAAAGAAAGGATGGAAAGTAGCCATTGCAAGTGAGAGTGAAGGAACGGTTGGTGGTTATAAGGAAGTAATATTAGAAGTTGCAGGTGAAGATGTTTACGGTACCATGAAATTTGAAAGTGGGGTACACCGTGTACAACGCGTTCCAAGTACAGAGACACAAGGAAGGGTGCATACCTCAGCAGCAACTGTTGCAGTGATGCCGGAAGCGGAAGAAGTGGATTTTGTATTGAATCCTGCGGATGTAAAAATGGAAACTTCCCGAAGTGGTGGTGCAGGTGGACAGAACGTAAATAAAGTGGAAACCAAAGTAATGTTAACACATATTCCAACAGGCACGGTGATCATTTGTCAAACAGAAAGATCGCAGTTAGGCAATAGAGAAAAAGCCATGGGTATGATGCGTACCAAATTGTTTGAAGAGCAAGTGCGCAAGCAAGAGGATGAAATTTCGCGTCATCGTAAAACATTGGTAAGCACCGGTGATCGTAGTGCAAAAATTAGAACTTATAATTGGCCACAAGGTAGAGTGACAGACCATAGAGTAGGGGTCACTTCTTATAATTTAGATGCAGTTATCAATGGAGAAATTGAAGAATTTATTGAAGCATTGCAGGTAGCCGAGAATGCAGAAAAAATGTTGGTACAAAATTAATTTTTTCCAGCAATACTTTTTTCCCAATCCCAAGCAGTGCGCATCATATCTTCTAAGGAGTATTTAATTTCCCAACCTAATTTTTTAACAGCGTAATCGTTGTTGGCATAAATTGCCACTATATCTCCTACGCGTCTTGGTCCTATTTGATAATTTAGTGCAAGACCTGATACTTTTTCAAATGCTTTGATGGCTTCAAGAACGGTAATGCCATTGCCAGTACCCAAATTAAAAATTTCGCAAATTTTAGGTTGGTTATTTTTTATGGAATATTGTAATGCTAGTGTATGTGCGCGTGCAATATCACAAACATGAATATAATCACGAATGCAACTACCATCGCGTGTATCATAGTCGTCACCGTATACTTGCATCGTATCTAATTTTCCGATTGCTGTTTGTGTAATGGCAGGTACTAAATTTTGAGGACGACCAATGGGTAATTCTCCAATTGCAGTGGACGGGTGTGCGCCTACTGGATTAAAATAGCGTAATAAAATAGTGGATAGGGGTGCAACAAATGCAGTATCCTTAATAATGCTTTCGCCCATTTGTTTAGTAGCACCATAAGGAGATGCTGCTGGTTGTAATGGGGTTTGTTCTGTAACTGGTATGGAATCAGGATTACCGTATACTGTACAAGAGGAAGAAAAAATAAAATGCATTGCATTGTACTTTACTGCCAATTTTAATAAGTTCACTAAGGAGAAAATGTTATTCTCGTAATAGGCCAAAGGCATTTCTACTGATTCGCCCACGGCTTTGTAAGCAGCGAAATGTATGACGCCTGTGATGTCAGGATTTTCTATAAATATAGATTCTGCTGCTTGCCCATTGGTCAAGTCAATATTGTAGTTCTTTATTTTTTTACCAGTAATTTTTTCAATACCCGCCAATGAATTTTCGGATGACCTTGATAAATTATCAACTGAAATTACATTAAAGCCATTTTCAATTAAAT
>CALLKA010000145.1 GCA_938008665.1 uncultured Bacteroidota bacterium | reverse complement strand
ATGACCGCGGCTATTAATAACATCAGTAATACATTTAGCTGCAGTTGCTAAAACATTATCTGCTTTAGTAAATGCCTCTTTCATTTTTAAATTACCATATTGAACACGTAATTTATCATTTGAAATCACCAACAATGTATCTACTAATGGTTTTAATTGATTGATTCCTTCCTCTGCTTGTTTTTGACGACGAGGTCCTTCAAATCCAAAAGGTGTGGTAACAATACCCACCGTTAAAATACCTAAGTCCTTACAAATTTTTGCAATAATTGGCGCACCACCAGTTCCAGTACCACCACCCATTCCAACAGTGATAAAGGCCATACGTGTATTAACTTCTAAAATTTTTCTGATTTCTTCTAAAGATTCTTCTGTTGCTAACTTTCCAACAGAAGGATCCGCTCCAGCCCCAAGACCCTGTGTTAAATGTGGGCCTAATTGTATTTTGTTTGGTACATCGCTTTGTTCAATGGCCTTAGAATCTGTATTACAAATAATAAAATCAACGCCTTCTATATCCTGCTTAAACATAAAGTTTACAGCATTACTACCGCCACCGCCTACACCTAGGACCTTGATGATAGATGATTTTTGTTTAGGCAAGTCAAATTGAATCATTTTTTTGTTTTTAAATGGGTTAGTTAGATGGTTAGTTGTTAGTTAGTTATGTCGAAATTAGCAATTTTAGAATTTATTCTACTTGATATTTATAACCACAATGTGGGTAAATAATATTACAAAGGTTTGTCAGGTTCCTCATTAAATATTTCAATCAAATTATTCTTAAATCGATCCCAAAATTTGCTCTTTCTTTTTTCAATTTGCTCTACTGATAAAGTAGTTGCTGGTGCAGGTTTTTCCACTTTTTGACTCGTTAAAGTATTGGCCCCATTGGTATTGTTTACAGTCAATGATTTAGGCACTTCTACTCTTTTAAAGTTTTCAGCAAATACCTTATAATTTTGTTCAAAATCGTTATAGCCTTTCAAGATTAATCCAATACATGTTGAATACATTGGCTTTTTCAACTCATCGATATGATTAGGTGCTAAATGTTCATTAGGCAATCCAATTCTAGCATTCAAACCAGTAATATACTCGGTTAATTGAATTAGGTGCTTTAATTGAGATCCGCCACCAGTCAATATCACACCCCCATTTAATTGACGACTATCCAAACCCACTTGCTTTAAATGGTAAGTGACGAAATCCAATATTTCACTCATTCTTGCTTGGATAATTCCTGCCAAACTTTTCACACTGATTTCTTTCGCTGGCATACCTTTTAAACCTGGAATTGTGACATAAGCATTGGCTTTTGCCTCATCTGCTAAAGCGCTACCAAACTGCACTTTCATTGCTTCCGCTTGACTTTTCAAAACGCCTAAGCCAAGTCGAATATCATTGGTTATGTTCTCTCCACCGAATGGAATTACTGCAGTATGCTTCAAAATGCCATCATAAAATACAGCTAAATCACTAGTTCCACCACCAATGTCTAATATTGCCACACCCGCTTCTAAATCGATATCACTCATAACCGCACTTGCAGAAGCTAGGGGTTGTAATACCAAATCCTTCGTCACTAAACCACTACGCTCCACCGAACGATTGATATTGCGAATTGCATTTCTGTCACCAGTTAGAATTAAAAAATTAGCCCCTACTTTTACACCATTCACACCTACTGGCTCTTTCACATTTGGGTTATTATCAACATGAAACTCTTGTGGTATCACATCAATAATTTGATCCCCTGCTGGAATAAATGTTTTGCGTTGGTTATTGATTAACTGCTCAATTTCCCAAGGTTGAATTTCGTTCTCCGCATCTTGGCGAACCATATCACCCCTTGTTTGTAAACTTTTTATATGATGCCCTGCAATACCTACAAATACTTCATTGATTTCTAAATCAGGATTGCTTAATTGACAATTTTGAAGTGCTTGTTGAATTGCTTTAATGGTTTGATCAATGTTTAGCACTTGACCATGTTGTACCCCATTACTGTTGGCACGGCCAAAGCCCAAAATCTCTAATTTGCCAAACTCGTTTTTTCTGCCAGCTATAGCCGCAATCTTTGTGGTACCAATATCTAGACCCACAATGATGGGCGAATCGTTTTGACTCATTTTTATGTATTTTAGTTGTTAGTTGTTGTTGCTCTTAGAATTAGTCTTTGTCGGCATTAAAGCCTTCGCGGATTTCTTCTTATTAATTAACGATTTATTGTTTTGTTTATTGTCTTTTTTCTTGATTTGTTTGTTGATTTTTACTGGAGTGCTTTTTTTATTTGCAACCACTTTAACTACGGGCTTCTTAGTCGATTTATTTTCCACTAATTTCATCTCCTTTTTGACAACAATGGGCCCCGCTTTTTTCATGGTATTTTTGATAATTGGCGCTGATGCAGTATCAGTAGTCGATAATACATTGTCCATATTTCCTAATTCCGAATTTTGAAATGGCATCATTCCTGGAGCATATTGAATAGGCTCCAACCCCTTTTTTAAGGCAACAATTTGGCCGTCAAATCGGCAATCCAATACTTGATAGGCATTGATCCCACTTTGAACCCACACTTTTTTATAGAAAGTATATAACCGATTTAATTTATCCGCCAAATTATCCACTGAACCTATTAAAACGGTATGATCCCCTAAACTAGGCACCATTTGAAAATCACCATTGGATCCAATATTTACTTGTGCAATTTGCGCAGTAAAAAAACTATCTGATTTTATTGTATTTGAAAAAAAGAGGACCTCCTTAAGTAGCAAGCTATCTGGCGCCGATAAATTATCTTGATCAGTTGGGAAACCTGTAAAAACTGGCAAACGCAGCACAGTAAGCTGTTTTAATGGCAAACGCCAACCTTGATCATCTATATAAAAGGAACTTCCCGCAACTGTAAAAACACGTGCTATTGGAATTCTTTGTTGTATTTTAACTTCTAATAATTGTTGGTTATTGATAAACAGTTCTGCATTCTTTATCCACCTAATTTTTTCTAACTCCTTTTCAATAGATGTTAAATTAATTTTTTCAACAATGGTTCCTTTAACAATCCCTTGATCTTTTAAAATTTGGGTGATTTCATTTTCATCCATGAATATAGCCTTGGTCGTTTCACCTACTAATTCTACTTGAATTTGCGATAATTTTTTAGCTACTTTGGCTTTCCATGCAATTACAAATAAAAATATCAGTGCTGCACCTGCAATGCTCCACAAAGTTTTAATCAATATGTTTTGCCATTGCTTCATTTAGTTGGTATAAGTAGGTCTTTAATAGTATTGATACAAACATCTATATCTCCTGCACCCGCCATCACAATCAACTTATCAGGTGTGGTTGCTGCCCACGCCAACAATGCCTCTTTTGACATTACTTGTTTTTTTGAGATACTCATTTTTTCAATCAACATATCACTTGTAACTCCCGGGATGGGTAATTCCCTTGCTGGATAAATAGGTAATAAAATAACTTCATCTGCCTTATCCAATGTTTCAACAAAGCCATCGCATTGGTCCTGCGTGCGACTATATAAGTGTGGCTGAAAAACCAAAACCATTTTCTCGGCAGGATATATACTTCTCACTCCAGAAATTAATGCATTTAATTCTTCTGGATGATGCGCATAGTCGTCAATCAAAACCTTATTCGCTGTTTTAATCTTATACTCAAAACGACGCTTAACACCTTTAAAATCCGCAACCGCCAACTTAATTTTATTTTCATCAATCCCTAAGGTTAATGCAATTGCAATTGCGGCTGTTGCGTTTTCAACATTGTGCAAGCCACCCATATTCAAAACCACCTCTTTCAAAATACCTCCTGGATGTACTAAGTCAAAAATATAAGACCCATCCACTACTTTTAAATTTTGCGTATGATAAGATGCATTGTGTTTATCATACCCATAAGTTTGAATTGTTTTATTATCAGAATTGGTCACCACCGTTGTTCCCATTTTTTGAATTAATGCACCACCTGGCTTAATCTTATCTGCATATTGCCCAAAAGCTTTTAATACTTCTTCCGCTGTGCCATAAATATCTAAATGATCCGGATCCACTGCAGTAATGACTGCAATATTTGGCGATAATTTTAAAAAACTACGATCATATTCATCCGCTTCCACAACCACTACATTTTTTTCATGGCTCCAAAAATTGGTATTATAATTAGAAGCAATACCACCTAAAAATGCATTACAGCCATATTCAGTATGTCTTAAAATATGCGCTGTCATTGAAGTGGTCGTAGTTTTTCCATGTGTACCAGCAATACCAATAGTGAATGCGTTTTCAGTCACCCATTGTAATACATCACTACGCTTAACTACATTATAACCATGATCTCTGTAATAATTTAATTCACCATGATCCGCAGGTATAGCAGGAGTATATACAATTACGGTTGCGTCCTTGTCAATTTGATTTAGATCGTCTTCAAAATGAATTTGAATTCCTTCTTTCACCAAATCGTCGGTTAATACCGTGGGCGTTTTATCATAACCTGAAACATGCACACCCTGTGTGTTAAAATACCTAGCCAATGCACTCATGCCAATACCACCAATGCCAATGAAGTAAATATTTTTAATGTTAGTTAGCGGGTTCATTCGTACTATTACTTTACTGATTTTTAAATATGTTGTAGTATTTGTTCTGCAATAACTTCATCTGCATTTGTAAATGCATGTGCTTTTATTTTTTCTTCCATCAACTTCCTACCTTGTTCATCTTCTATTAAACTTTGTAATAAGGGAATCAATTTTTGATTCACTTCATTATCGCTGACCATTTTTGCAGCACCATTGTCAACCAATGCCATCGCATTATGTGTTTGGTGATCCTCTGCTGCATGTGGATAGGGTACAAAAATGGCCGCTTTACCTGTGATTGAAATTTCAGCGACCGCCATCGCACCCGATCTGCTAACCACGATGTCTGCAGCAGTATATGCAGCACTCATATCATCAATAAATGAACTCACATAAACATTGGCATACTCATTTGCTGCAGTTACATAAGCCGAAGCATTCGGTTTCCCTGTTTGCCAAATCAACTGTATGTTAGCTTCTAAAAATGCAGCCAAATTAGTTTGGATTGCTTTATTAATGGAGCTTGCACCCAAACTTCCGCCTACGATTAATACCGTTTTTTTATTTGGCATTAAGCCAAAATGCAATACTGCATTATTTTTACTATAGGAGGTTTTGATAATATTTTGTCTCACCGGATTTCCAGTCACCAATATTTTTTCAGCGGGGAAAAATGATTCCATCCCTTTTGTCCCTGTGAATATTTGAGTAGCATCAGCCCCTAGCCATTGATTTGCTTTACCTGCAAACGCATTTGACTCATGAATAAATGTAGGTATGGATTTTGTTTGTGCTTGTTTCAAAACTGGAAAGCTAGAATAGCCACCCACACCAAAAACGGCATTAGGTTTGAATTTTTTTATAATCGCCTTCACTTGAAAATAACTTTTCAATAATTTCCATGGCAAGGATATATTTTTTAATAGATTAGTTCTGTTAAATCCTGCTATTGTGATTCCAATAATCTCATACCCTGCTTGTGGTATTTTCTCCATTTCCATTTTACCTAGGGCACCCACAAATAAAATAGCCGCATCTGGTTGTATTTTCTGTATCGCTTGCGCTACCGCAATCGCAGGGAAAATATGCCCTCCGGTTCCACCACCAGCGATGATGATTCGTATTTTTTTATATTGCGGACTTAACGCCATTGTCTATCTCCGTGTTTTCGTCAGGTAATTCAATTTCAGTTTCTACTGGTGCATTTCCCTCCATCTGTTCCACATTTCGAGCGACGCTTAAAATCAATCCAATTGCGCAACAAGTAAATATAAATGAGCTTCCACCCATACTTACCAATGGCAATGTCACCCCAGTCACAGGAACAATATTTACATTCACTGCCATATTAGCTATCGCTTGAATAATTAAAGTGAAACTTAATCCAAGTGCTAAAAAAGCACCAAAAGCATAAGGACATTTTCTAAAAATTCGAATACATCTAAATAAAAAAACCAAGTAAATAAAGATGATAAATGCGCCCCCAATCAAGCCATATTCTTCAATAATTACGGCATATATAAAATCATTATACGCTTGCGGTAAAAAATTTCTTTGACGACTATTGCCAGGACCAAGACCAAAAAAGATACCGCCATTAGCAATAGCTATTTTTGCTTGTTGTACTTGGTAAGGCACTTCTTTTTCATTTGCATACATAAAATCCTGCACCCGATTTACCCAGGTGCCTACGCGACCAAAACTTTTCATTTTTTCAGCAACCACTGGTTGACCTTCGACCGATTTACTGGAGTGTGTGGCAATGGCTACACTCACAATAATTGCTACAGGAATCATCGCAACCAAAATGGTCAAAAATATATGCTTAAAGCTTATACGACCTATAAACATTAATAATAAGGAGGTAGCGCCTGTCAATAAAGCATTAGACAAATTTGCTGGCATGATTAATCCACAAATAATGAATACAGGAATTATGACAGGTAAGAAGCCTTTTTTGAAATCCTTAATAACTTCCTGCTTTTTACTTAACACCTTTGATATATACATAAACAAAGCAAGCTTTGCTACATCACTACTTTGTATAGTCAAATTAATAATAGGTAATTTAATCCATCTGCTTCCTTCATTTATTTTTGCACCAAAAAATAAAGTATAAATTAATAATGGAATTGACAACATGAACAATATGGTTGCAATTTTTGAAAACACCGTATAATTGATCCGATGCAAGCCAAATATTACCAGTAAACCCACCAAGGTAAATATCACTTGCTTAAATAAATAAACGCTTGTATTGCCACGGTACATTTTATATGCCAAAGACCCTGTTGCACTATACACGACCAGTATAGATATCAATGATAATACAATGACTAACCCCCATATGTATTTGTCACCCCTAGTTCTTTGGTCCAAATGCTCCTTCATTCCTCCAATCGAAGGCATTTGTGAAAATAATTTATCCGTGGTCTCGTTAAACATGCTTATAATTCTTTTACTGACTCTTTAAATTGAACACCTCTATCCTCATAGTTTTTAAATAAGTCAAAACTTGCACATGCTGGGCTTAACAAAACAACATCCCCTTTTTCAGCTAATTTAAAAGCCGCATTCACTGCTTTTTTTGCAGAATCTGCTTCTACAATCGAAGCCACTTTATCTCCAAAAAAGTCAATGATCTTTTTGTTGTCAGTCCCCATACAGATAATTGCCTTTACTTTTTCTTTCACTAATTCAGCAATTAATTCATAATCATTTCCTTTATCAACACCGCCTAAAATTAGCACAGTTGATTTTTGCATACTCTCTAATGCATACCAAGTGCTGTTTACATTTGTTGCCTTACTGTCATTTACAAAGTCAACACCGCGAACAGTTGCCACAAATTCCATGCGGTGTTCAAGGCTATGAAAATTACTTACGGCTTCGCGGATTTTTTCCTTGCGAATTCCCAAAGTAGTTGCAGCAATGCTTGCTGCCATTGTATTATAAGCATTATGCTTGCCTTTTAATGCAAAATCATAAATACTCATCGACACGCGTTCTTCTTGGATTTTTAACATCATTTGGTCATTTTTGATGTAGCCTCCTTTTTTTACTTCTTGTTTCATAGAAAATGGTAATGGGTTAGTATTAGTAGTTAGTAGTTCTAAATGTTTGACAATGACTTCGTCGTCAATGCAGTAAATAAAATAATCCTGTGCAGTTTGATTTTCAATTATTCGAAATTTACTTTTAATATAGTTTTCGAATTTGTACTCGTATCTGTCTAAATGATCTTCTGTGATATTTAATAAAATAGCGATATCAGGCTTGAAATGTATGATATCGTCTAATTGAAATGAGCTTACCTCAATAATGTATAAGGATTTAGGCGAGACAGCGATTTGTCTCGCAAATGAAAATCCAATATTACCTACCATGGCTACATCATCATTCACCAATTGACAAATGTGATATAGCAATGAAGTTGCCGTACTTTTCCCATTGCTTCCTGTAATGGCAGCAATTTTACTAAAGCCTTTATATCTATATCCAAATTCAATTTCACTAATCACAGGAATACCTTTGGCTCTGATCGCCTTCACCATTTCATTTTTTTCAGGTATGCCCGGACTTTTCATTACCTCGTCCGCATTTAAAATTTGATCAACACTATGCTTCCCAGACTCAAAAGCAATACCATTGTCTTCTAATTCTTTTTGGAAATTAGCTTTAATGGCACTTCCATCAGATACAAATACTTCATAGCCTTTTTGCTTGGCTAATAAAGCAGTACCTATCCCGCTTTCCCCTGCACCTAATATGACTAATCTTTTAGACAATGTATTATCTTGTTTTTAATGTTAAGATGGAAGCAATCACTAATAAAATGGTAATGATCCAGAAACGAACTGCAATCTTACTTTCATGAAAACCCTTCTTTTGGTAATGATGGTGTAGCGGACTCATCAAAAACACCCTTTTACCTTCCCCAAACTTCTTTTTTGTGTATTTGAAATAACTTACTTGAATAATGACACTTAAGTTTTCAATTAAAAAAACACCACAAAAAATAGGGATCAATAATTCTTTTCTAACGATAATAGCTAATGATGCAATAATACCGCCCAATGCCAAACTACCTGTATCTCCCATAAATACCTGCGCTGGATAAGCATTGTACCATAAAAAGCCAATACATGCACCTACGAATGCGCCAACAAATATGGACAACTCACCTAAATTGGGTATGTACATTACATTTAAATAGTCAGCGAAAACATAGTTACCACTTACATAAATAAATACACCTAAAGCAGCGCCTATGATCGCACTTACCCCTGCTGCTAATCCGTCAAGACCATCTGTTAAGTTAGCGCCATTAGAAACTGCAGTGATAATAAATGTGACAATTAATATATAAATGATCCATGTATATTTTTCAGCACCTGGGCCAATCCAGCTGACCAATCTGCTATAATTAAATTCATGATTTTTAACAAATGGAATAGTTGTAATAGGTGTTTTAACTTTAACGAACCTTCTTTCCTCACCATTAATTTTTCTAACAACAATATCTGCACCTTTAGCTACTTTCTCTCCTTTAGCTAAACTTTCAGAAACATTGGTTGATACTATTTCTCTTTCTACCGTCACTGCATTGCTAAAGTATAAGGTTACGCCAATAATAATACCTAATCCAACCTGTCCAATGATTTTAGAAACACCCGCCAATCCATCACTATTTTTCTTTTTATAGGACTCTCCTTTGCTTTGAGATTCTTTTCTTGCTTTAATTTTAAAATAATCATCTAAAAATCCAATCAAGCCCAACCAAACGGTACATAAAATCATTAAACGGATATATACCTTATCCAAATTGGCAAATAACAAAGTTGGAATCAAGATGCTTAACAAAATAATGATGCCCCCCATGGTGGGCGTTCCCTTTTTTTGTTGCTCACCTACCAAACCTAATTCACGCACACTTTCACCAATTTGCTTTTTTTGTAAAAACAAAATCATTTTTTTACCATAAACAGTTGCAATGAATAAGGACAATAAAATCGCCATGGCAATTCTGAATGTCAAAAACTGAAATGCCCCTAATCCAGGTATATTGAATGTTTTATCTAACCATGAAAATAATTGATACAGCATAGGAGGTTTATTTGGCTAAATCGTTGAATAAATTTTGTAATACTTCTTTATCATCAAAATGTTGTTTCACGCCTTTAATATCTTGGTATTTCTCATGCCCTTTCCCCGCAATTAAAATAATATCTCCAGGTTTTGAAAAATGCACCGCCGCCTTTATTGCTTCTTTACGATCCACGATACTGATATACTTCCTTTTTGCTGAACTACTCAAGCCCTGTTCCATATCCTTAATGATCTCATTAGGATCCTCAGAGCGCGGATTGTCACTTGTGAAAAATACTTTAGTACTTAAATCACAAGCCACTTGTGCCATAATTGGACGCTTGGTTTTATCTCTATCACCTCCACATCCTACCACAGTAATCACATCCTCTCCTCCTTTTCTTAATTTTGCAATCGTAGTTAAAACATTCTCTAAAGCATCAGGTGTGTGCGCATAATCAACAATACCTATACGTTGATCAAGTCCAATGATATAATCAAACCTACCTTCTGCACCAGTTAACGCACTTAGTATGGTTAACACTTCCTCCGATTTTTCACCCAACTGAATAGCAACGCCATACACTGCTAAAAAATTATATGCATTAAAAATTCCAATCAACCTGCAATGCACTTCAATTTCATTCACCAACAATACCAATCCATGCAATTGATTTTCTAATATTTTTCCTTTATACGTTGCTGGTGCATGTAATGCATAAGTCAACTTATTCGCTTTTGTATCTGCTAACATTTGTGCACCATTTTTATCATCTAAATTGGTGATTGCAAATGCCGCATTCGGTAAATGATCAAAGAATGCTTTTTTAGCATCCAAATAAGCCTCGAAAGTTTTATGATAGTCTAAATGATCATGTGTAATATTTGTAAATACTCCGCCAGTGAAATTTAATCCAGTAACGCGATGTTGATGAATAGCATGACTACTTACTTCCATAAATACATGCGTACAACCCGCTTGCACCATTTTATCCAATAATGCATTTAATTGAATTGCATCAGGCGTGGTATGTGTTGCTGGAACAATAGTATCCGCAATGTGATTTTCAACTGTGCTTATTAACCCACAGGTATATCCCAATCCTTTAAATAATTTAAATAACAAAGTCGCCACCGTCGTTTTCCCATTGGTACCAGTAATGCCCACTAATTTTATTTTATTGGATGGCTCATTATAAAACTGATGTGCCATGATGGCAACAGCAACACTTGTATTTTCAACCATCAGATAGGTAACCCCTGGAACTGTTACCCCAGGTAATTGTTCACAAACAATTACTGTTGCTCCTTTTTCAATGGCAGTGTCAATAAAATGATGTCCATCCACTTGCACACCACTAATGGCAACAAATACAGATAATGGCGTCACCTTCCTGGAATCAATCTGAATATCATTGACTAATTGCTTCGTTGATCCAACAACTTCACGAAGTGCAACTCCAAATAATATAGATTGTAATTCTTTCATTAATTTAATTCAATTTGAATTTGTTGTCCTTTTGAAATATAAGCGCCTTGTGCAATACTTTGTTTTACTACTTTTCCCTTTCCAATACAACTTACTAATAAGCCTCTTTTTTCACACAACCATAATGCATCTTGTAATTTTAATCCACTGATATCTGGCATCGTACTGTCTGAAATGATTTGTTGTCTACCAATCACATTTGCGCCTATGCCATTTACTTTCACCCAATCAGCAGATGCATTCGTAGAGTCTTTATAAGGAATTGCTAATGTTTTAGCAATTTGCTGTAAGGACATTTTAGAAATTGAATAATTAAACAACTGACTATCTTTTACATTAAATGCAGGAAGTATGTTTAATTTATTTTGAATATAAGTTGAATACAGCCTATCTGAAATTTCTTTCCAAACCGGACCTGCAACAGATGCACCATAATAATTAGCAGCATGTGCCTTATTTTTTATTATCACTACGATGGTGTATTGTGGATTGTCCGCAGGGAAATAGCCTGCAAAAGAAGATTGGAAAATACCTTCGCCATACCCTTTATTTCCATTCGCTACTTTAGCAGTTCCTGTTTTGCCAGCCACCTTATACAAACTATTCGCAAATAGTTTTTTTCCAGTACCATTAATGCAAACGCCTTCCAAAGCGATACGTAAATCTCTAATCGTTGTTGGCTTGCACAATTGCGCATTATATACTTTTGGTGAAAATGATTTTAAAACTCGCCCTTCTTCTTGTATTGCATTTACCAAATAGGGCTTCATCATCACCCCATTATTTGCAATTGCATTATATAAATTCAAAGTTTGAATTGGCGCTATTTCAATGTTATAACCAAATGCCATCCATGGCAAAGTGGTTGGCCCCCATATTTTATTCCCTGGTTTTACAATTCTTGGTTGCTTCTCCCCTACTAAATCAATACCAGAAGTTGAATCCAATCGCAATTTTGTTAAATGCTTAAAATATACATCCACATTATTGGTATAATTGGCCATGGCAATTTTTGCCATACCTACATTGGAACTTTCTTCAAAGGCTTCTAACACAGATGCATCAAATTTTCCATGTTTTTCAGAATCATACACCGTTTGTCCTGCAACTTTCCAAGTACCTCCTTCTAAATTAACACGTGAATTCAAGGTAACTTTGCCATCTTCTAAAGCTGATAATAGCGTAACTAATTTAAATGTTGACCCTGGCTCAGTAGGTGTCATCGCATAATTCAAATCCTCTCTGTATACCCCTTCGCTTATTTTTCCAAGGTTAGCAATGGCTTTAATTTTTCCTGTTTTCACTTCCATCACCATCGCTACACCTGATGTCGCTTCATTTTTGATCATCATCTTCATTAATGCATTCTCAGTTACTTCCTGGATAAACACATCAATGGTACTCACAATATCTTTCCCTGTTTCTGGCTCAATTTCAAATTGCCCTTCTTCCACAGGAACAGTTACACCACCTGCAATTGCCCTAACCAACTGACGACCATTGCGTCCATTCAACACCGTGTCGTATGACTTTTCAAGTCCTACTTTATTTTCATCTCTCGCTAATCCAATGGTACGATAGCCAATGTTTTCATAAGGATTTAACCTAAAATTTTTCTCCTGTGCTATCAATCCACTTTTATAGCGACCCAATCGAAACATTGGGAACTTGATCAATGTTAAATATTCGCGATAGTCAATCTTTTTTCTTAACTCATAATTTCCTTCACTAGCTTCAAAAGCTTTGGTCAAATCATTTTTATATCCATCGGCTGATTTATCTTTAAATAAAGTGGCCAATGAAATAGACAATGAGTCAATATTTTCTCTAAATATTTTTCCACTCTTTTCGTGCAAAGGTTCAACTCTAAAGTCAATATAAATATCAAACCTTGGCATATTGGTGCTTAACATTTGTCCATCCTCGCTGTAAATAGTACCCCTTGCTGCTGGAATTTCCACAATGCGTTGATGCAAACTATCACTTAAACTTCTCCAATACTTTCCTTCCACTTGTTGAATATAAAATGCCCTACCTAAAATGGTGATACAAACTATAACGATTAAGATATAGCTTAAATATACTCGCCATAATATGTCGCGTTTTACATCCATTATTTTGAAACTTCTTTTAAACTATTATTAGATGGAATTCTTTTTTCTAAAACCAAACGAATTGGCATTTCCTTGGCCACCACCAGACCGAAAGGGGCCACTTCATTTTCAATTTCAACAGCACGACTACGACGCATCAACTCGGCTTTCACAGTTTTATATTCAAACTGCAACTCCTTTAGCTCCTTTTGAGTGCTATTGATTTGACGAATGGTCTTGTCGGTTAAATGCCCGTTCGCAATGTAGAGGATTGCTAAAAATGCCAGGAACAAAAACAACGTAATGTTCATGACAATCCATTGATAATTAAAGATGCTTTTAAAAGCAGCTTTTGGACTTGGGTTAACGGGTACGGACATACTACTTATAATCTTTCCGCAGCTCGCAATTTTGCGCTTCTGCTTCGATTGTTTTCTTTCATCTCTTTCTCAGAAGCCACTACAGGTTTTTTTGTAATGATCTTCCAAAATTTTTCCCTTTCTACGGATAAGAAAGGATTCGCTTCATTTTCTTCCTCAGGTGCCACTCTAAATGCATTTTTCACCATTCTGTCTTCAATCGAATGAAAGGTGATCACCACTGCAGTTCCCCCTGGCTTTACTACCTCTTTTAGTTGCGCTAATAAATCTTTAAGCGCTTCCATTTCTTCGTTTACTTCTATTCTAATCGCTTGAAAAACTTGTGCCCAATATTTATTTGGATTTCCTTTTACTACCGGTGCAATCAATAACTTAAAATCGGCAACGGTATTTAGTTTTACATGCGTTCTGCTCGTAACAATATGTTTCGCCAATGTTTTTGAATTGGACACTTCCCCATATTGTTCAAACATTTTATGTAATGCAGATTCATCATAGCTTTCAATTACCTGCTTTGCGGTTTTTAGCTGGCGTTGATCCATTCGCATATCAAATGGACCATCAAACCTTGTTGAAAAACCCCTAGTTCCTTCATCAAATTGATGGCTACTCACACCTAAATCAGCCAAAACACCATCTACTTGATCAATTTTATTTAAGCGTAAAAACCGCTGTAGGTATCTAAAATTCTCAGGGATGAAAACAATACGTTTGTCGTTGGGTAAGTTATTTTTTGCATCGGCATCTTGATCAAAGGCAACCAGCTTTCCTGTTGGACCTAATTTTGATAAAATGCCTCGGCTATGACCACCCCCGCCAAAAGTGGCATCCACATAAACCCCATTAGGTTTGATGTTCAAATGCGCCATTGTTTCATTAAATAAAACAGGAACATGATAATCCGAAGAAAAAGCAACTTGTTCCGATGCAACTATATCATTGTCTTGATTTTGCATCGTTGTCACTTAATCTTGTTTTTTAATTCCTGCCATTACTTCCTGCGCTAGATTACTAAATTCATCTGCAGAAAAATCTTCAAAGAGCTGTTTGTATTTGCTTGCATCCCAAATTTCAAAACGATCTAAGGCAGCTGCTAATACAATTTCCTTTCCTGGTAAAGCAAACTCTCTTAATGTAGCTGGTAATAAAATACGGCCAGCGCCATCTAATTCAACCTCGGTTGCTCCTCCTAAAAATTGACGACGAAATTGTCTCACTTTAGGATCGAAATCATTCAATTGGCTAATACGATCTAATATACCCTGCCAGCTTTTTATCGGATAAAGTGTCAAACACTTCTCAAACCCCCTGCTCACAATAAAATGCGTCTCTCCTTCAGCCAACTGCTTTTTCAAGCTGCCGGGAAGCAGGAAACGACCTTTTGCGTCGATGGTTGATTGATATTCTCCGTGAAAGCCTGTCATTGTTAATAATTAAAGTGTTTTTTACCACTTGTTCACACAAATTAACACATTTTACCACTTTTATAGGCCAAATGACCCCTTCTAGTTTTCCACAAGTAATAAACCAAGCTGATAATCAATACAGTAAAGGGATTGGGCTATATTTTGGCTATATTCTAAATATTTGGATGTTTATAGCTGTGGAAAACCCTAAAAAAGAGGTGAATAACTGGTGAATTGGGGTGAAAATCAAGGCAATATGTACCTTTGCCCCATGAAGCAGCTACCGAAACTGAATTTAATTGACTTTGACTACGCTTTACCTAATGAAAGAATCGCATATACGCCTTGCCAAAACAGAGCTGATAGTAAACTGCTGGTATGGAATAAAAAGATCATTGCCGATAGCCTATATCAAAATATCACTGATTTTGTTCCTGCCAATAGCACACTACTATTTAATAATAGTAAAGTAATTGCTGCAAGAATTTTATTTGACAAACAAGTGGTTGAAAATAATGATACCCCATCAGTTCAAAATAAAATTAATTCACATCAAGAAGAAAAAGCTCAGCCAACTAAAAATAGTGTAATTGAAATATTTTGTTTGGAACCTAGCCTGGAATATAGTCCTGTACAAATTGCGATGCAAGCAAACAATAAAGTAGTATGGAATTGTTTAGTGGGTGGTGCTAAGAAATGGAAAACGCCATTCCTTGAAAAAAAATTATTTCATAACAATAAAGAGATTCGCTTTTTTGCAAAAAAAATAAATCAATTAGATGGGAAATTTTTAATCGAATTTTCTTGGGATGATGCGTCTATTATATTCTCTGAAATTTTAGCACTCATTGGTCAAATTCCATTGCCCCCTTATATTGAAAGAAATACTACCGAGGAAGACAAAGATAGATACCAAACTACCTATGCAAGTGAAGAAGGATCAGTTGCTGCTCCTACTGCAGGCTTACACTTTAGTCAGGAACTATTAAATAAAATTTCATCTAATAATATTGCACTACAGTTTTTAACCCTGCATGTTGGCGCAGGTACATTCCTACCTGTAAAAACCGATATTATCAATGATCACCCCATGCATGCGGAGTTTTTTGAAATTGAAAAAAAAATGATTCAATATATAATTGAAAATAATAACCAACTAATTGTAGTAGGCACTACTTCACTTAGAACGATTGAAAGTTTGTATTGGTTAGGTGTAAAAATTATTGCGAATCCAAAAATAATATCCAATGATTTACACTTACTGCAATGGGATGCTTATGAACTGGGTGAAAAAGAAATACCAAAATTAGAAGCACTCCATGCGATTGTCAACTGGATGGAAAGGAATCAATTAGCAACCCTGATTTCCAAAACACAATTAATGATTATGCCCGGCTACCGTTTTAGAATGGTGAAGGGACTGGTTACTAATTTTCATCAACCTAAATCAACCTTGCTGTTAATAATTGCAGCAATCGTTGGATCCGAATGGAAAGCGATTTACCAGCACGCCTTGGACCATCAATACCGATTTTTAAGTTACGGGGACGGATGTTTATTTTGGATACCAGATGCTATTCAGGCATCTAATGATTAATTTAGGCAATTATTATAAATTAAATTACGCAACGGGAAGGGTAATTTCAATAGTAGTACCATGATCCAACTCGCTCTGAACGCGTATCAACCCTTTATGTAAGGCAACAATTCGCTTTACATAACTCATGCCTAATCCAAATCCCTTTACATTATGAATGTTGCCAGAATGGGCGCGATAGAATTTTTCAAAAATATGCTTTTTGGTTTCATTGGTCATCCCTATTCCATTGTCCTCAATGGTGATGATGATTTTATTATTCACATTGCTAGTGCGTACTAAAATATCAATCGTTTCTTTGGAATACTTAATCGCATTATCCATTAAATTAGACAGCACATGTAATAAGTGTTCTTCATCTGCAATAATTTCTGGCTTTGTTGCATCTAATTGCATATGAATATTAGAAGGCTTCTCTTCTAATTGTAATTTATAACTATCCACCACTGCCTGAATTAGGTCATGTACATTAACCGGTTGCTTATTTAATTCAAGATCTTTATTTTCAAGCTGCCCAGTTTCTAAAATAGTCTCCACATGTTTATTCATGCGTACATTTTCCTCCTTAATAATATTACTAAAATAGGCGACTGAAGCTGGATCCGACTGTACTTTTTGGGTTTTTAGCGCATCCACAGCTAGGGAAATTGTCGCCAAAGGCGTTTTTAATTCATGCGTCATGTTATTAATAAAATCATTCTTGATTTCATTCACCTTACGCTGATTCAATAATGAACGAATGGTAATAAAAAACGCCGCTAAAACAACTATAATAAAAAGTATTGCCCCTAAAATAATCCACTTTAATGAATTTAGTAAATACAGCCTTACATCAGGTATGACAATAATTAATGACTCAAAGGGACCCACTGGCTCAATCACATCCTGTGGCATCACTGGTACACGCACTTGCAAGCTATTTAAATCTTCTGTGAAAGAATCATCAAAATTATTACTCTTTAATTCGAGTATACTTTTTTTATCTGCCACCGCAAATTCAAAATGCAAGTCACCAATTTCAAATTTATCTAAAGCAGATTTTATTTTTTGATTCAACTCTTTATAATCATAAATATCTGCAATTGTTGACTCATCAAATTTGTGTAAATGAATATCATTCTCTAAACTTAATCGCCCCCTTTTTGGCAATCGAAATGACAATCCGCTATTCATTTTTTTACCAATATCCGTCACTACTAATAAACCTGTTTGGTTAATCTTTTCAGATAATTGATTCCTTTGCAATAAAAACAAACCCTGCAACCAAGTAATTTGGATGAACAATATCCCAATGATGGATAAAGTGATTAAAACAATAATAACTGGGAATGTTTTTTTCATAAACAGCGAATGCGAAAAATTGCTTTTTTACCTACTTTTTTACGTTATGTGAATATAAATAAAAATCCCTCCAGATAAGTCGGGAGGGATTCAAATATTTTATAATATTTTGTTATTGTATCATTACAAAACGCCTTCAACCAGTACGGTTGTTTTGTTATTAGCCACTTCTACAAAACCACTTTTGATGGTATATGCTTCCGTTTTAGTTGCAGTCATTAATACTTTTACTTGACCCTTGCCTAAAGCACTCACTAAAGGAGCGTGCTTATTCAAAATTTCAAATAAACCATCAATACCTGGCAATTGCACCCCAAATACATCTCCACTAAATAACTTTTTGTCGGGTGTTAATATTTCCAATAACATGTGCGCAGTTTAAATGTTCGAATTTGTTAATTAAGCTTGAGCCATCATTTTCTTACCTTTCTCGATTGCATCTTCCAATGATCCAACTAAGTTAAATGCAGCTTCAGGATATTGATCAACCTCACCATCCATAATTGCATTAAAACCGCGAATGGTATCTTCAATAGATACAAACACCCCTTTTAAACCTGTAAACTGTTCAGCTACGTGGAAAGGCTGTGACAAGAATCTTTGAACACGACGCGCACGAGATACGATTAATTTATCTTCATCACTTAATTCATCCATACCTAAGATGGCGATGATATCTTGTAATTCTTTGTAGCGTTGTAATATCATTTTTACTCTTTGCGCTGTATCGTAATGTGCATCACCTACAATCGCTGGAGTTAAAATTCTAGAAGTTGAATCCAAAGGATCCACCGCTGGATAAATACCCAAATCGGCAATTTTACGAGATAATACTGTAGTTGCATCCAAGTGCGCAAATGTAGTTGCTGGCGCTGGATCCGTTAAATCATCCGCAGGTACATACACCGCTTGCACTGAAGTAATGGAACCATTTTTTGTTGAAGTAATACGCTCTTGCATCAATCCCATTTCAGTTGCCAATGTTGGTTGGTAACCTACCGCAGATGGCATACGACCTAATAAAGCCGATACCTCAGAACCTGCTTGTGTAAAACGGAAGATATTATCAACGAAAAATAAAATGTCTTTTCCTTTTCCTGCACCATCTCCATCACGGAAATATTCTGCAATGGTTAAACCACTTAAGGCAACACGCGCACGCGCTCCTGGAGGTTCATTCATTTGTCCAAATACGAAAGTAGCTTTTGATTCTTTTAATTCCTCTAAGTTTACTTTGCTTAAATCCCATCCACCTTCTTCCATGCTATGTTTGAAAGCATCACCATATTTCATGATCCCTGCTTCAATCATCTCACGTAATAGATCATTACCCTCACGTGTTCTTTCACCCACACCCGCAAATACGGATAATCCACCATGCCCTTTGGCAATATTATTAATCAACTCTTGAATCAATACAGTTTTACCAACACCCGCACCACCAAACAATCCAATCTTTCCACCTTTTGCATATGGCTCAATCAAATCAATTACTTTAATACCTGTGAACAACACTTCCGTTGCTGTACTTAAGTCTTCGAATTTAGGAGCAACTGCGTGAATTGGACGACCATTAGATTTATCTAATTGTGGTAAACCATCAATTGCATCTCCTGTAACATTAAACAAGCGACCATTAATTCCTTCACCTACTGGCATTGAAATTGGTTTACCTGAATCTTCTACTTCCATACCTCTAACCAAACCTTCTGTTCCTTCCATTGCAATCGCACGAACACTATCCTCTCCTAAGTGCTGTTGCACTTCAAGAATAATTTTTTCGCCATTTGGTTTTAAGATAGCTAGGGCATTATAAATTTCAGGAAGTGCATTCTGATTAGGGAATTGCACATCCACTACTGCGCCAATAATTTGTTTGATTTTACCTGTTGTTGCCATAATATTCTATTTCGGCTGCAAAGGTAAGGTATTGCTAGATTATTGCAAAAATTGTAGATAGATAATCGCAGCTAAAATTCCCCCAATAATGGGTCCAAATACCGGAACCGCCGCGTAAGCCCAATCACTGGGTCCTTTTCCCTTGATAGGTAGGATAAAATGCATGATTCTAGGCCCCAAATCCCTTGCCGGATTGATAGCCCAACCCGTTGGCCCGCCCAGCCCAAACCCTATTCCCCCCACTAAAAGGGATACAGGTAATGCAGATAATGACCCCAAATCGGATCCGGCGGGTTTTAGGAAAAAGATCCCTATTAAAAATAGCATGGTTGCCAGGGTTTCCGTAATGAAGTTTTGGGGCAAATTACGAATCGAAGGACCTGTACTAAAAACTGCCAATTTCGCCGATGCTTCGTTACACTCATTAAAGTGATCTTTATATACCATCCAAACGAGGAGGGCACCGAACATAGCCCCTAATAATTGGGCTAAAATATATGATGGCACTAGCGCCCAATCAAATTTACTCGCACTTGCAAGTGCAATAGTTACTGCAGGATTTAAGTGTCCCCCACTAATACTACTTGTCACGTACACTCCTATAAAAACAGCAATCATCCATCCGAAAACAATGGAAATAAGTCCCCCATTATTTCCCTTAGTATTAGGAAGCACTACATTGGCTACAACACCATTGCCAATCGTGATGACAAGGGCTGTTCCTAAAAATTCAGCTGCAAAAGGAGTCATGTTGTTCTATTTTAATTTTAAACAATATATTAAATTAAGAAAAAATAGCGATAAAATATTTATTTCAA
>CALLKA010000144.1 GCA_938008665.1 uncultured Bacteroidota bacterium | reverse complement strand
TTATTTGCTTTCTAAAACTAGTAAATCATTAAAAGCAATTTCATATTCCTTATTCATAGATCTAATCAAGGCATTTTTATCCTGGTAACTTTTTTCTACTACATGAAACTTTTGGGTATCAGAATAAATCGTAGGATCGGCCATTTGTGACTCTATATCTAATTTTTCCTTTTGCAATGTTTCAATATTTTGCTCCAATTGCGCAATGACGCGTTGTAATTTTTGTATTTGCTTTTGTAATTCTTTATCAATAGCCACATTAGGTTCAACCGCTTTAACGACTGGTTCCGGCTTTGATTGTTTTTTATTTTCCTTGGTGTTGGTATTTTTTGTAGGCTCCGTAGACGCTACTTTTGCTTTCGCCATTCTTTCCTTCCATTCAAGCCATTCTTGGTAACCCCCTTTAAATTCTATGATTTTTTCGTCCTCAATTTCCCAAATCTTATTCGCTGTTTTAGAAATAAAGAAACGATCGTGACTTACTAAAATAATACTACCATCATATTTATTTAAAGCCTCCGCTAATAACTCAACGGTAACCATGTCCAAGTGATTCGTAGGTTCATCCAACATTAAAAAGTTGGCCTTGCTTATAATTGTTTTTGTGAGTGCGACTCTTGCTTTTTCACCACCACTCAATACTTTAATTTTTTTGTCAATTTCATCTCCACCAAAAAGGAAACAACCCAATAGCGCACGAAGTTCTAAATCGGTTTTTTTAGTGCCACATTCTTGTACTTCCTGTAAAATAGTATTGCTTAAATTTAAAGATTCCAATTGGTGCTGTGCATAAAAGCTTTCGTCCACATTATGCCCCCAAACTCTTTCTCCTTCATAGCCTTCCATACCTGCTACAATTCTAAGAAGGGTGGATTTACCTTTACCATTGGCGCCAATCAAAGCAATTTTATCACCACGTTCAATTTCTGCAAACGCATTTTCTAAGATGACTTGTTTAGGGTAGGACTTGCTAATGCCTTTTAAGTCAACCAAAACTTTTCCAGGTGTTTTTTCTACAGCAAAGTTAATTCGAATATTAGGGCGTTCAATTTGAACATCTTCAATCACATCTAATCTATCTAAACGCTTTTGTATACTCTGTGCAGCAGCAGCCTTTGATGCTTTTGCTTTAAATCGCTCAATGAACTTTTCTTGCTGACGAATATAATCTTGTTGATTTTCAAATGCACGTTGTTGTATTTCTACTCTTTGTACTTTTTCAATTTCATAGTATTCGTAATCGCCGGTATAAAAATTTAATTGTTGTTGGTAAACCTCCACAATTTTGTTCACCATTTTATTCAAGAAATATTTATCGTGACTTACAATAACTACACTGCCTTTGTAATGAATCAAATATTTTTCAAGCCATTCAATACTTGGTAAATCCAAGTGATTCGTAGGCTCATCCAGTAATAATACATCTGGTGCTTGTAAAATCATTTTTGCTAATAAAACACGCATCCTCCAACCGCCACTGAATTCCAAATAAGGTCGAGATAAATCCTTGGTTGTAAAACCTAATCCATGTAAAACTTCCTCCGCTTTATGATTAATATTATAACCGTCTAACAAATCAATTTCATGTAAAGCGTCCGTATATTTTATGAGTAAGTCATTGTCCTCAGGATTTGCTTCTAATTCAACCCCTAATTTTTCAACTTCTTTTTCTAACTCACGCACTCTTTCAAATGCACCTAATGCCACTTCGGTGATGGATTCGCTGGTATCAAAACTTAATAAATCCTGATGCAAATAGCCAATGGTCGTATCCTTTCCTTTTTCAATTGTTCCTTTGGAAGGGGTTAACTGACCCACTAATAATTTCAAAAGGGTGGATTTACCGGTACCGTTATAGCCAATTAATCCGATGCGTTCGCCTGGTTGAATATGCCAAGTTGCTTCACTCACAATTGCCCTTGCTCCAAACTCAAATGTTACATTTTGTAATCCTATTAGCATACTTTTTTCAATTCAGACCGCAAAGTTAGCTAGTTGGAGTATGTAAATTGGTATAAATTTGGGAAAATATTTTATGGGTAAACTTTATATATTCATTTTTAGCATTTTAATAGTGGCCTGTAGTAATCCTGAGAAGCAAGGGGTACATAGGGATTTGTGGACTTTTACTGCGTCCAACAATGATCCTCAAATGGATGATCTGTGTACCATAATAATCAAAGATTATGAGGGGATTCTTCAGGGATTGGCTAAAAATGATACTGCAGAGGTGTTTGCAAGGTCAAAGGCGTTGCTTGTAAGATGTGATACCTTGCCCAATTCATTTGTCACCAAGGATACAGCAATGATCAATTTTTTCAAGAATGGACTAGTCAATTTTCAGGATGAATTACAAGGTGTAGTACTAGAACAATATTCGGAGGAGTTAAACCTGGCTATGAATATGGCAAGTATTCAATTATTACATTTATTAGGGGAGGTTGGTTATAATAAACAAGCTGTTTATATTTTTAATACCAATGGTAAAAAGGCAGAACTAGAGGAGGATGGGTTGTTATGGATTTCTTTAAATAAAAAATCAATTAACCCTTATTATAATTCTGAAAATGAATTAGTTAGCGCTAATTATATTTTACAAGAAAATTAATTATTTTAATTGCTGGGTTTGTATACAAACTCAAATTTCGCATTCACTTTGTTGGTCGTGGTGATGAAAAATTCTTGTCTGTTATTGGCATCGTTAAGTACCACCAAGGCTGTATTGGGAGGTATCGATCCCATATTATGGGCCACAATAATGATGTCATGTTGCCCAGTGTTAAATTCTAGGTCAACATGTATTGCCTTATAACTGAGTCTTTTTAAGTTCGCAATTACCTTGTTGTTGTCATATATAATAATGGTATCGTTATCGATTGTCCCATTATCATACAAATCAAGACTTATTTTTTTACTAGAGGTAGTTACCCTTTTAATTAATTTATTCTCCCTTCCTAATAATACCCAAGGGAGCGTCTCGTCATTATTATTGCCTGGATTGTTATTTCCAGTAAGCGACTCTGATTTAGCTTCATTGTTTGGTTTTCTTGTATCTGAATCTTTAGTAGCCGTAGAAATATTTATAGCAATAGGGTCAGCAACTTTTACCACAGGGGTATTTGCCAATGCATTGGTGTTATTGAGGGGCGTTGCAGTTTTAACAGTGGCCCCTTCTTTTTTAGCAGTATTAAGCGAACTATTACTTGTTGGTGCAGACAATTTTGATTTCGTTGAATTAGTTGTTGTTGGATTCGTATTTCCAGCATTAATGGCAGCCTTATTTACAATTGGCTTGGTTGTAATATTACTGCTCTGTTCTTTCGATTTAACTTTTGCACTTGGAATTTTACTTACTACAGCGGTCGTTGTTTTATTTGCAGAAGTTGATGGAATAGGGGTTTTCGCATTTTTTATAATTGCATTATTTGCGCCAGTTTTTACCACTGGATTTGCTATTTTTTTTATGAGCCCTTCTTTTTCTAAATACACTTTTCCGCCGCCGCAATCTCGGGTGCCTTTTTCATTATTCGAAATATAAGTTCCTTGCAAAATTCCCCTACCACGATTATTAGTAAAGGTTAAAAAATTCATCATTAAACAAGCTTGCATATCGCCCACAATATTGATGTCCTCAAACTTTGTTTCGTTAATGCTCACCAGTTTTGTATTGACAGAATAAAAACCAGTAGCAATCGCTTTCGCTGAAAAATTGCCAGATAAGTTGGTATAAGTAACCACATTTAAATCATGGTTCTCATTTTCAATAATATCAACCTCATAAATATAGATGCGCGATTCTGGATCATTATTTGGGATAAAGTACCCTTTCCATTTACCCGATAAATCTTGCGCATGCAAGGGGCTAAATTGGACCAGGGCGAGCATTAAAAATAATAAGCTTCTCATATTACAAAGCTATGTATAAAATATGAACCGCATTTGTTACCTTTGGCATCTTATATTATATACAAAAATATGGTTCAGATTCAATTTCCAGATGGTGCAGTTCGTCCTTATGAAAAAGGGATTACTGCTTTAGGCATTGCAAAGTCGATTAGTGAGGGCTTGGCTAAGAAAGTTTTGGCAGCTTCGGTGAATGGCGAGGTTTATGATGCCACGCGACCTATTGAAACGGACGCGGCTTTAAAATTATTAACCTGGGATGACGCTGATGGTAAAAATACATTTTGGCATTCTTCTGCGCATTTATTAGCAGAGGCGGTGGAGATGCAATTTCCAGGGGCAAAATTTTGGGTAGGGCCAGCACTTGAAAAAGGTTTTTATTATGACATTGATTTAGGCGATAAAACGATCAGAGAAGAAGATGTGGTATTGCTTGAAAAAAAAATGAATGAATTAGCAAAGCAAGCCAATGCATATATCAGAAAGGAAATGTCTAAAGCAGAAGCCATTGCTTATTTCACAGAAAAAAAGGATGAATACAAATTAGATTTATTGTCTGGATTAGAAGATGGTAAAATTACTTTTTATACGCAAGGGGCATTTACAGATTTATGCCGTGGACCGCATATCCCAAATACGGGTGCGATTAAAGCAATTAAAATCACCAACATTGCAGGAGCGTTTTGGAAAGGAGATGAAAAAAATAAAATGTTGACCAGGGTATATGGTATCACTTTCCCGAATCAAAAAGAATTGGATGAATATTTATTATTATTAGAAGAAGCGAAAAAAAGAGACCACAGAAAACTAGGAAAAGAATTAGGTATTTATACCATGGATGATGATGTTGGACCAGGTCTTCCATTATGGATGCCCAATGGTACCATCATTATTGAAGAATTAGAAGGCTTAGCAAAAGAAACGGAAGAAGCTGCTGGATATAAGCGTGTGGTAACACCGCATATTGCTAAGGAAAGTATGTACATAAAAAGTGGACACTTACCTTATTATGAGGACAGCATGTTTCCGCCGATGGAATTAGATGGTACCAAGTATTATTTAAAAGCAATGAATTGTCCGCATCATCATAAAATTTTTGATGCTGAACCAAAGAGTTATAAGGACATGCCAATGCGTTTGGCAGAATATGGAACCTGTTATAGATACGAGCAAAGCGGAGAGTTGTTTGGATTAATGCGCGTTCGTTGTTTGCATATGAATGATGCACATATTTATTGTACTAAGGAACAATTTGCACAGGAGTTCAGAGCGGTGAATGAAATGTATTTAAAGTATTTCAAAATTTTTGGCATTGAAAAATATGTGATGCGATTAAGTTTGCATGATCCAAAAAAACTAGGTCAAAAATATATTAATGAACCTGAGTTGTGGTTGGAAACGGAGGCGATGGTTCGTGCAGTTTTAATTGAAACAGGAACACCATTTGTGGAAGTACAAGATGAAGGTGCTTTTTATGGACCAAAGATTGATGTTCAAATATGGAGCATCATTGGGCGTGAGTTTACATTGGCAACTAATCAAGTTGATTTTGCACAAGGCAAACGTTTTAATTTGAATTTTACCAATAAGGACAATGAGCCTGAAACACCATTAATTATACATCGTGCTCCTTTGGGAACACACGAGCGTTTTATTGGATTTTTATTAGAACATTATGCTGGTAAATTCCCCGTATGGTTGGCGCCATTGCAAGTGAAAATTTTACCAATCAGTGATAAGTTTATGCCCTATGCAGAAACCGTATTGGCTGAATTCAAAAAAGCCGGTGTGCGTGTGGAAATTGACGATCGCAACGAAAAAATTGGCAAAAAAATCAGAGATACTGAAATTATGAAAGTCCCTTACATGTTGGTGATCGGAGAAAAAGAGGTGGCTGAAAATAAGCTATCAGTGCGCCGACAAGGGAAAGGTGATATGGGTATGTTGGACAAATCTGCATTTTTAGCACAGGTGGTGGATGAAATTGCGCAAAGATTGGCTCCGGCAGAATAAAAAATTTTGTATTTTTAAATAAAATAAGAATAAAGGGTCATATCAGAACAATGACTATCTTTACTGACTTAAAAAACGTTTTAATAATTAATGGCATTACCGAACAGAGGACCCAGATTTAACCCAAGGTTTCAAAGACAACAAGAACCAGAGCATCGTATTAATGATCGCATTCGCGTTCCCCAAATTAGATTAGTTGGTGATAACATCACAGTGGGTGTATACAATACCCAGGAAGCGCTGAAAATAGCTGCTGATCAAGGTTTGGACCTAGTGGAGATTTCTCCAACTGCTGATCCCCCAGTATGTAAAGTCATTGATTATAAGAAGTTTCTTTACGAGAAAAAGCGTAAGGAGAAAGAAATGAAGGCGAACTCAAAACAATCTGAGATTAAAGAGATTCGTTTTACGCCAGGAACCGATGACCATGATTTTGATTTTAAAGCTAAACACGCCGAGAAGTTTTTACAGGATGGCAATAAGGTAAAAGCCTATGTTCAATTTAAAGGTCGTGCTATCATGTTTCAGGACAGAGGGCAATTGTTATTGTTGAAATTTGCAGAACGTTTAGCTGAGGCAGGTACCTTGGAAAGTATGCCAAAGCTGGAAGGTAAAAGAATGTTTGCCATTTTTCAACCAAAAGCAGGCGGTAAAAAGAAGGCTTCAAGCTAGTTAAATAGCTGATAATCAATATATTTATAGAAGGAGTCATTCAAGTAAATTGAGTGACTCTTTTTTTTGCTATCTCATCAATCTAGTGTACCTTCGCCATCCATTTCCCACAAGGCCCAAAAAGTGTCTCGCCCGTGCAAGACCGCCAGTAGGGAGTAATCTATAAGATTATATAATGCCAAAAGTAAAAACCAAATCCAGTGCAAAAAAGCGGTTTACCCTCACCGGTACCGGCAAAATCAAAAGGAAGCACGCTTTCAAAAGCCATATCCTTACGAAGAAATCTACCAAGCGTAAGCACAACCTAACCAAAGCTGGTCTGGTTCATGAGTCTGACGAGGGTAGAGTACGAGACATGTTGAGAATCTGATTTTCAGAATTGTCTTAGATTAAACAGGTTTATTTATTCACCAGATGCGTTGGTCACTAAGCTCCTAAAACAGGACACCACGAGTCAAAAAACAAAACACTATGCCTAGATCAGTAAACGCGGTAGCGTCAAGAGCAAGAAGAAAAAACTTGATGAAACTAGCCAAAGGTTACTTTGGAAGAAGAAAAAATGTTTGGACCGTAGCGAAAAATGCTATTGAAAAAGGTTTGCTTTATGCTTACTCAGGTCGTAAACAAAAGAAAAGAAATTTCCGTTCATTATGGATTACACGTATCAACGCAGGTGCACGCCTTCACGGTATGAGTTATTCTCAATTTATGGGAGCAGTACACAAAAGTGGTATTGAGTTAAATCGTAAAGTACTTGCAGATTTAGCAATGAACCACCCAGAGGCTTTTAAAGCCGTTGTGGATTCTGTAAAAAAATAAAATTATTCTATGTCAGCTTAAAGCCATTAGTCTTTTGATTAATGGCTTTTTTTTAATTAGTGCGGTTCGATTATGTTGAAAATTGGCGTTGTTGGTACAGGACATCTAGGAAAAATTCACCTTCAAAACTTATTGTTGTTGAAGGATGAATTTGAACTGGTTGGATTCTTCGATACGGATCCTTCGATTCAAAGCGAAGTGGCACAACAATTTTCTTTACAAGCCTATGCTTCATACGAGGATCTGCTCGCAGCGTCAGAGGCTATTTTATTGGCTTGTCCAACTGCCGCTCACTTTTCCATGGCCGTTCAAGCATTAAAAAAAAGAAAGCACCTTTTTATTGAAAAACCGGTTTGTCAAACCGTGGAGGAATCTAAGTCTTTGTTAACCTATGGACAAGAGGCAGGGGTGGTTGTTCAGGTCGGACACGTGGAACGATTTAATCCAGCGTTTATTGCGGCGAAAGAAAAGGGATACAATAAAGAAGTGAATTTACAAATTGTGGAAGGTAAATTGGATGTGGATTTGCACAAGCCATTTGTGGATCAAATAGAATTACTAAGTCCTTCAGGCAAGCCAATGAAGCGTGTGCCAGATTTAGTGGATGTATGGTTTGATTCTGGTGCGATGCCTTATGCACAATGGCATTATCCATTCGAGAATAAAGATCTAGTAGATAAAGGACAAGCTTTCCCAGCAGATTTTATTTGCGAAGGTGTAGACCAAACAAGAGGCTGGTTTTATACATTACATACTTTGGCTGTAATGTTATTTGATAGTGTTGCGTACAAAGCAGTAATGAGCAATGGTTTGGTATTGGATAAGAATGGAAACAAGATGAGTAAGCGTTTGGGCAATGTGGTGAATCCATTCGAGACT